>DFWO01000103.1:0-7863 GCA_002380945.1 Methylococcaceae bacterium UBA4132
TGGAAAAATACCGAACGCTTGCTCAACACCAGCTTGCAATTCGTCAATCTCGCTTTCTTGGCTTTGCTGTTACGGAGATGTTGAACAGGTTCTGAGCCAATAAGCCTATCCATGCCTGAGTAAATTGTGGGTCATGACCTGAAAACACCGAACCGACCATAGGCGAAAAATTATCGGCAATTAACACTTTTTTTGCCAAACCCAACATGAATATGGCACTGCCAACCGCAAAATTTTCGGCTTTCAGTCGATAATTTTCAGCATCGGCAAATTGCGGCATCATTTCTTTGTGATGCAGCACAGGGTCAGCAATGAGATGCGGAAAATAAGTGACAAACAAGCCATAGTGAATAAAGCAAAACTCTTTCACTTTATCCTGATAGGTATCGACTAAAAAAGCGATTTGGGTAAAGGTAAAAAAAGAAATGCCGATAGGCAGTATGATTTTTAGCAGGGGTATTTCGCTATCCGTCAGACTATTAATGGACGAAATAAAAAATCGGCGTATTTAAAGTATGCTAACAACAGCAAATTGATAGTAATTGCTAAAATCAACCATCGCTTGCGTTTAGGTTGCTCAGTATGCGCAATGCGTAGCCCTGTCCAATAATTAAAAACAATCGACGCTAACAATAATGGCAAATAATGATAATCCCACCAACCATAAAATACTAAAGAGGCTATAACCAGGCACCTTGCTGCCCATTGAGTGCTTTTACTACCTAATAAAAAATAAATGATTAAAGTAATTGGTAGAAAAGCGAAAATAAAAGAAAATGAATTAAAAATCATTAGTAGGGTAGGGAATTAACTTTTTGAAAAGTTTATGAAAAAATAAATACAGTATTATTTTGTTTCACGTTAGCCGTGGTGTGGAACAAGAAATGCGCGAATTAATTCGCGCATTTCTTTTTATCGTCTACGCTGGTTTTTTAGCTCTGGTTTGTTGCTAACAACGTGTTTTTCTTTTTCCATGCCTGCATATTCAAACAGTAAATCCAGTTCTTTGTCGGTGAGTTCGTAACAGCGGCTGGTTCTTAAACCTTCAGGCAGGACAATTGGTCCGTAACGTACGCGTATTAGGCGGCTAACAGTGAGGGTTTGTGATTCCCATAAGCGTCTGACCAGACGGTTACGACCTTCGCTGACGATAACGTTATACCATTTGTTCGCGCCTTCGCCGCCTGCGAAATGAATTTCATCAAACTTGGCTTTGCCGTCTTCAAGTTCTACACCTGTTTTTAGTTTTTCCAGTGTTGCATCGGTAACATTACCGAGAATACGCACCGCGTATTCACGTTCAACTTCAGTGGACGGGTGCATTAAACGATTCGCCAGTTCACCGTTATTAGTGACTAATAATAAGCCTGAGGTGTTGATGTCTAAACGACCGACGGCAATCCAACGGGCAGTTTCCAGTTTAGGCAGATTTTTAAAAATGACAGGGCGATTTTCGGGGTCGTTACGGGTAACCACTTCACCTGTCGCTTTGTGATACAGCAATACGCGCGTGACTTGTTCAGCAAATTTTTCCCAATGCACCACGCGGTCATTAATTTGTAAGTAGTCACCTGTTTTTAGTTTCACGCCTTGCGTAACTATTTCACCGTTGACTTTAATGCGTCCTTCACTTATCCAACGTTCAATTTCGCGGCGTGAGGCGATACCGCCACGCGCTAGCACTTTTTGTATGCGTTCGCTTGAGTCGGTGGGCTGAGTTGCCACTTTTTGTACGGGTTTACTTGCCTCTGTGGGTGCTGGTTTGGCTGGACGGGGTTTTGGAGTAGGTGATTGTGTAGTTTTTTGCTTACGCTGTTGTTTCGGGGTTTTCACGGTGTGCCTGTGCTGTGGGGTTATCAGTGATCGACTCATCGAGCTGTTGTATCTCTGCTAAAGTCGGTAGTTCGTTTAGAGTGCTTAGATTGAAATAATCTAAGAATTGTTTAGTTGTACCATATAAGCTCGGACGACCTGGAACGGCTTTTTGTCCAATGACTTTAATCCATTCGCGTTCCAATAGAGTTTGTATGATACTGGAACTGACGCTAACGCCGCGTATGTCTTCAATGTCGCCACGCGTGACAGGTTGTCGATAGGCAATAATGGCAAGCGTTTCCATGAGGGCGCGGGAATATTTAGGTGGTTTTTCTTCAAATAACCGCGCCACCCAATGCGAGTATTCTACTTTAACTTGAAAACGGTAGCCGCTTGCCACGCGCTTTAATTCAATGGGGCGCGGTTGATAATCGTCGGTGATGGCTTCGATGGCTGTTTCTATATCAGTTAGCTCTGGCTGTTCTAACTCAGGAAAAACCTGCTGGATTTGTTTGCAGCTCATCGGACGATGCGCGGCAAATAAAATGGCTTCTACGATGTGTTTTATATCCATGATTAAGCAGCTTTAACGCGTAATTCGCTGTAGGGTTCGGCTTGGATGATTTCAATAAGACGTTCTTTGCCCAGTTCGAGAATGGCTAAAAACGTAACCACTACGCCCGCGCGTCCTTCTTGTCGGCTAAATAACTGCGGAAATGTACAGCTATCAACGGCTTTAAGATTGTCTAAAATGTAGCTCATACGTTCACGCACTGATAACGGTTCTTTGGTTATTTGATGGTGGCTGTGTTGGTCTACGCGCTTTAACACCGATTTAAAGGCTAATAATAAATCGTGTAACGGCAGTTCAGGCAAGGGCTGCGTTACGCTTAATGCCGAGACATCGACTAAAGTGCTGAACAGTTCGCGCTCCATACGCGGCAGGGCATCTATTTGTTCAGCGGCGTTTTTAATGGCTTCGTATTCTTGTAGCCGTCGAATCAACGTGGCGCGTGGGTCTTCTTCGATGTCATCTTCAACCTGTCTAGGTAATAACATTCTGGATTTTATTTCTGCCAGTAATGCTGCCATCAGTAAATATTCAGCCGCCATATCCAGATTTAATATGCCCATCAGTTGAATATAAGCAATGTATTGTTGGGTAATTTGGGCAATGGGAATATTTATAATATCCATATTTTGCCGTCTGATTAAATAAAGTAATAAGTCTAATGGTCCTTCAAAGGTATCTAGTAGCACTTCCAGCGCGTCAGGCGGAATGTACAGGTCTTCGGGTAGCGTATGAACAGATGTGCCGTTGACGGTGGCAAGAGTAGGGAGGAGGGTTACTGCGTCCATTGATTAACCAATGCGTTACAAACCAGCAATGGAAAAAAACAATTGCTGAGCGATATACAGTGGATAAGCCAAAATCGTACTTAACACGTTAGTCGATAACAAAAGTATCAGGATAATAAAGCCAAACCGCTCTAGTTTGTTGTATTGCCATGCCCAATAGTTAGGTAATAGTCCGCTTAAAATCCGACTGCCATCTAATGGCGGAATCGGTAATAAATTGACTAAGGCTAATACCAGATTGATAGCAATTCCTGCAATGCCTGTATAAATTAACGGTAAGGCAATCGCTTCAGACGCTGTGCCTATGGTGACACCGACGCGCGCCACTAATGCCCATAAAATAGCCATCAATACATTAGATACAGGGCCTGCTAATGCCACGACTGCCATATCAGCGCGTGGATTTTTAAAGTTGCGTGGGTCAATGGGAACAGGCTTTGCCCAACCAAAAATAAACCCCGTTCCTGTGATTAACAGCAGACCTGGAATAATAATTGTACCAATTAAATCGACGTGTTTAATGGGGTTAAGAGTTAAACGACCCTGCATATCTGCGGTATTATCGCCGTATTTTTTAGCTATCCAGCCGTGCGCAACTTCATGCACGGTAATCGCAAAAATAACGGGTAGTACCCAGACGATGATACGTTGTAATAGGGATAATTCGTTCATCATGATGGCAGTATCCTTTAAATTTTATCCACAAGCCTAAAAATAAGACCCGCAATAATGGTTGTTTGTAATAGCCCCACACCGACAACCCAACGAATTAACTCGGATTTATTCTCAGCTATTTTTAAATCAGTGTCTTTAATTCGCGCTTCAAGTCTTAACTCCATTTCTCTTAAATCGCGCTTAGTGGCTAAATCATCTAATTCATAATCATGCCGCGCTTGTTCCAGCGTATTAAGTACTGTCGTTTTTTGTAAGTCAGTCAGAATTTCAGCCTGTTCTTCACTAAAGCCCACGCCTTTCAATTTTTTAACAAATTCATGCGTATCAAAAGTTATGGTAGCCATAGTCTAATCCTCATGAGGTTAATCCAACATTGGCGCAATGCCTTTGCCCTGTCTAATAATCTCTGTGCCATTATTGGAAAATTCAATGATGGTAGTTGGTTCAAACTCAATAATGCCTGCATCAATGATTAAATCCAACTCATGTTCCAGCTTTTCTCGAATGTCGAATGGATCAGTCATCGCTTCGGTTTCATTAGGTAACATTAATGTCGAACTAAATAACGCTTCGCCTAATTCTTGCAATAACAATTGTGTAACAGGATGATCGGGAATACGAATACCTATAGTTTTTTTCTTAGGATGTTGCAAACTACGCGGCACTTCGCGGGTCGCATCCAAAATAAAAGTAAACGCACCTGGTGTTAAGGTTTTAATCAAGCGATAGGCATCATTACCGATTTTAGTAAACGTGGCGACTTGCGATAAATCTTTACAGACCAAGGTAAAATTATGCTTATCATCCAGTCGCCTAATACGCCGAATCTTATCCATTGCTTGCTTATCACCAATCTGGCACGCCAGCGCGTAAGACGAATCGGTAGGGTAGGCGATTACGCCACCTTGACGAAGAATCTCTACAGCACGATGAATTAATCGCAGTTGCGGTGTTTTGGGATGTACTTCAAAAAACTGAGCCATTGCTTATTTATGGGAATAGATGAACATCTTTTAATTATACCGTACATCCACTTAAGCGGGTGGTTTTGCTAAAAACTTGGGTACAATAACCGCTAGTTTTTTAAAAAACACGGTCAACTTAATGATTATTCGGATTGCTTTGTTACTGCTAATTTGCGCATTTGCCGTATTAGGGTTAGCAGACATACTGAAAGGGTTAGCCTCACCTTATTTGCCTGAATTCATCACCCAATTAGGCTTAGGCTTATTATTTTGTGCGTTTGCGGTGCTATTAATCATGGGCTTATTAGTTATCAGCAAACAAATAGTACAGACAATCAGTACTTACTTTTCAAACACACAGCGTGGACAGCGGCGCGTGTTATTTATTCAAACCAAACAAGCTGAGCTGAAACAACTGTTTTATTGCCGCGCGTTGCGTATTCATTATCTGCACGAACTTACAAAACAACAGCTATTGCGCCGTAATGATCGCCAACACCTAGCCGCGTTATCCAAAGCCATAGACCAAGATTTAAAAGCATTAAAAAACCGCTTATCCACCAGTACGCTAAAACAATTACAACAAGAAAACCGCTGTTATCACCAACAACAAGACAGCGCGGCGTTATTACAACTACAGCAAAAAATTACTACCCTCACATCATGAGTATTAAAAACTGGCTACTGAAAGCCGTTGATTTATTACACAGCATTAAAGACGAAAAATTGCGTTGGCAAATCGACAACCAAGACCGCCAACTGCAACTCAAACAAGCGCGAATATTGGCAGAAAACCAATTGGCTGATGAACTAAAAAAGAAAAGCGTGCAACTGGAACACGACATCAGTTTGTTACACACGCAAAATGCCACCGAGTTGGCTATGCTCAAAATCAAATGCAAGCAAGACATCAAAGACTATCAGCAATATCTAGCTGCCTTAGATAAACTTAAAGACTCGATAAAAAACAGCTACACTCAATTACCCGAAGCCGTTGCTTTCACCATACATCACCATGCCAAACAGCTATTAAATCAACTATGGGAAGCGGAAAACTTTGAAGATAAAATGCGCCACGAAATGCAGCTTATTCAATTTATGACCACCGTGCATGAAGATGCCAGCGCAACTTTACAAGGCAAGACTCAGGACAAATTACCTGAAAAAACTTTGGCGTTAATCAGTAATCGTAGGTTAGTGTGAACGATAGAGACTGTGGAATTGCCCAAAGAAATTTTCCACGAAAGACACGAACAGTATTGCAAATAAGTAACTATAAAAAACGTTTAGCTATTTGAATCTGGAGTCCAAAACATATTTTGGACTCCAAAAAATTTACGATTACCTACTTGTAACCAATTTATTTTCTTGCTTTTTATGTTTTTCGTGGACAACCCTACAACGACCCAAAATAAGCTGCCAACGCCTTCATATCTTCCTCAGACAGCGTTGTAGCCATGCCCTGCATTTGACCGTTTTTACGCCCCCCTTCTTTAAAACTAGCCAACTGCTTAACCAAATAAGCAGGGTGTTGACCTGCTAAGCGTGGAAACTGACCATTGCCCGCTGCTGCTTCGCCATGACAACCCAAACACATTGCCGCTTTCGTTTGCCCCGTTTTAGCTAACGCCGCATCACCACCTACTTTAGGGGCAGGTTGACTAGCAAAATAAGCTGCCAGATTATCCATATCGTCATCGCTCAACGTACTTGCGATATGTTCCATCATCGGATTATTGCGACTTTTCGCTTTAAAGGCTTTCAATTGATTAACGATATAAGTTGGTTGCTGAGCCGCTAAGCTAGGAAACTGAGCATTACTGCTTTTACCACCCTCCCCGTGACAACCCGCACACACGCTAGATTTTTGTTCACCTGCTGCTTTATCCGCCGCTTCGGATGTTGCTAAAAAACAGGGTAAAAATAAAGCCATCACTAGCGATTTTTTTAGTGTGTTCATAACTCACCTCATGTTGTAAATGATTAATGCCATCTGTGTATTGACGCACGGTTACTATACAACTAAATATCCGCAGTGTTTATCAAAAAAAGCGTTGTCTTACCAACCCGTTAAATAACGGTCAATCATACCACTAGATTCATTAAGCATTTCTTCGGGTAAATTCTGACACCATTGCGGAATATAAACACCCGCGCCGTATTTTTTTAAATCGCCGATAGTGTCAGGCAACACACAAGGATTATGGCGTAAATCCAATACTCGCAAGTTACTGAGTAATTCCAATTCTGGGGTGGTGTGTTCAAGTGAATTATTGCTTAAATCCAACACCGCTAAATCAGTCAATTGTCCAAGTTTAGACGGTAAACTTTTTAGCCCCGTGTTTTCCAAATAAAGCTCGCGTAACTGATTCAATTGCCCGATTTCAGGTGGCAAATTCTTTAATGGATTATTAAACAAGCTGAGAGCTTGCAATCCTCTTAGTGCTAAGACTCCAACAGGAAAGCAATTCAGGTGATTATCGTTCAAATAAAGTCCGCGTAAATTTTTTAGTTGCATTATTTCAATCGGCAACCAACGCAATTGATTATTGCCAATAACCAGCTCTTGCAAGGCAGAGAGCTGTCCAATTTCAGGCGGCAATAAGCGTAATTGATTGTTGTATAAACACAATGTCTGCAAATCAACCAATTGCCCAAGCGCAAGCGGTAACTCAGTTAATTTCTGTCCCGACAAATCCAATTCCCGCCATTGTTCAGTGTGGGCTAGTTGAATTTTTGTTAGCAGGTGGGCATTGGTCATATTTTGATTACTCGCGTCCATTGTCTATAAAATTATCAGATTATGTGTCATGGAGGTAAGCCATTGTTTCCATGAATTATCTATCGGCTCTAAGAACCTGTTCAAAATATACGCAACACCAAAGCCAAGAAAGCTATATTAACAAACTGCAAACTGGTGTTAAGCAAACGTTCGGTATTTTTCCAAAGTCTTCGGAACTTTTCTAACTAAGTAAAGGATCGTTCGACCACCCAACGTTTAGGAATAACCGAAAGGTGTATAGTTCTGGTATTTTTTACACTTTGTGCA
>DFWO01000103.1:8003-43971 GCA_002380945.1 Methylococcaceae bacterium UBA4132
GTTCGGTATTTTTCCAAAGTCTTCGGAACTTTTCTAACTAAGTAAAGGATCGTTCGACCACCCAACGTTTAGGAATAACCGAAAGGTGTATAGTTCTGGTATTTTTTACACTTTGTGCATCAATGATGCAAAAGCTCGTTTTGACGTTGCGACTCTGTTTCGTACGCACCTCGCTAACCTGATCTTTTTAATGCCTGTTCTAGCAGGATCATGCCTTCTCCTAAGACAATTTTATATTTATTCAGATATAAAGATTATAAGATGGACTGATGCACGAAGCTCATCATATCACTCTCAAAAAAATACGCTTTATTCCTCGTGACATTATACATAAATCCTCAATCTTTCTGCATATCGCCTCCTTACATTCTGATGCGTTTGCCGAAGTCATGACCATATAGGAAACAGGCGAACAGGAAATCGGTTTGGTGTATGCCAAAAATGTCTTAAAAGACATCAAAGCCACTAGCCAACGTGGC
Organism: Methylococcaceae bacterium UBA4132; assembly: GCA_002380945.1. Lineage (GTDB taxonomy): Bacteria > Pseudomonadota > Gammaproteobacteria > Methylococcales > Methylomonadaceae > UBA4132. Next base: position 8,483 of record DFWO01000103.1, read on the forward strand.
GCATACTGGAAAACGCAACAAGACATTCGAGTCGAAAAATTGGACATTGGCGAAGATTTTACCGTGCCTAAAAAATTAGCCGCGTTACTAGCTAATGCTAAAGATGACCCGTTGCGTAAAGCATTGATGACAGCAATATCATGGCTACTATACCCGAAAACCACGTTGTTTTTTTGCGAAGCTATCATTGTAACGCCTATAAAAAGCTAGGCGTTAAGAAGCTTGTGTGGACATGGGTGGTATTCGAATACAGGATGTGTTTTGTCGCCATAAAAACACTGTAATTAGCACGCTAAAAAATCCGCTATACTAACTAACACAAGTGAAGCCTATATTGATGACGTTATCGGAAGGGAAACTAGGCTAGGATCGTTCTGTGAGGCTGAAATAGATGAGTAGAGCTAAGAGGTAGGTCAGAGCAGCGATGGTTATTATCGCCATTTATTATGCCGCCAGTACGGTATTGGCGTATGTTTTTGGCAGACGTAAAGATGACATTGTGAATATATTTACTACTGACTCTACCAACGCCGATGTGTTTTCTGCTGGGCTTGTGCAGAATTTTTTACCTAAACTACCGCCAAACTCCATCATTGTCATGGATAGAGTAGTTAGCAATACTCCTTTTATTTTTTAAGATAAGTGACTCGTTATGAACCTATCGTCTCCCTACGGGCTTAATGCCATCGCCTTGTTACTTTTCAGTAGCTTAGTGTCACCAGCAAATGCCGTGCCGCCACAAATACCGAATTCGGGTTTGCTGATGCGTGAAAGCCGTGAGATGCCTGAGTTGCCCAAGCAAAAATCTGAAGTGAACATCGAAAATACCGAGCAACAACGCCCGCCCATGCAGCGACAAAGTGATTTGCACGTTACGGTGCAGTCTTTTTTGTTTAGCGGTAATAGTCAATTTAGTAATGACGAATTACAAACACTACTTACTAAATACAAAGGGCATCCTATCAGCTTCGATGATTTACAAGCTGCTGCTAATATCATTACTGACTATTATCGTAAAGCAGGTTATTTGATTGCCCATGCTTATTTACCCGCGCAATCCATTAAAAATGGCATTGTGGAAATTGTAATTCTCGAAGGGCATTTGGACGACTCACATTTAGAGGGCAATTCGATTGAATTGCTGGGTGATACGCGCATCAACAAAAACGTGCTACAGCGTTTTCTCAATACTAGTAAAAAAGGTGAATTAGTCACTGATACGGATTTGAGTCACTTGAGTTTACTCATCAATGATTTACCTGGTATTGATAGTAAAGTGGTGTTGTCACCAGGTAGTAAAACTGGCACAACCGCCTTAGCAATGAAAGTTAAAGAACAGCCCCTAGTCAACGGCTATGTGTCTACTGATAATCATGGATTATATTCAACAGGCTACTATCGCTTTGATGGCGGTCTTAATATTAATGATCCTTTTGGTTTAGGTGATCAACTGTCATTACGCGCTCAAACTACCGATACGGGTAATTCTGTAGCGGGCTGGGCAAATTACAACCTACCTATTAATGGCTACGGTACACGATTAGGGATTAATTTTTCACAACTGAATTATAGTTTAGGACGTAGTTTCACACCATTAGATGCCACTGGTCTTGCGCGTACTGTCGGTGCAAGTGTAACCCATCCTTTGTATTTAAGTCGTGATGCTCGCTTAACAGGTATTGCGCATTATGAACATCGTTGGCTACAAGACAATATTAGTTTTCCAAATTATGTTAACCCGCATAATGACCGTCAAATTAATCTGATGAGTTTTTCATTTTCAGGCAGTTTGTATGACAAAATCATTCCCGCAGGTGGTTTGACACAGGGTTTTCTTAATGTGTCAGCAGGAGATGTTTATTTCACCAATCAAATCGCCGCTCTTGCTGATAAAGCAACAGGACTTAATACCAGTGGCGGTTATCACAAATTTGATTGGCAGTTAAATCGAACTCAAAATATTTGGGGCGATACCCAATGGGGAGAGGTTAGTTTATACGCCAATTTCAGTGGACAAGTCGCCAGCAAAAACCTCGATAGCTCCGAACAAATCAGTTTAGGTGGTCCTAATGCTATTCGCGCCTATCCTGTCGGTGAGGGCAGTGCAGACGAAGGTTGGTTATTTAACGGTGAGACCCGTTATAACTTACCAGCGATTTCAGCCATTCCTGGAAATTTTCAACTAATCGGCTTTACTGATACGGGCTTTTCGCGCATCAATGCTAATCCATTGTTAGGTGACAGGCATAATTCACGACACCTGACGGGTTATGGCTTTGGTATTAATTGGCTTGGTACAGCAGGTTTTAACTTGCGTACTAGTTTAGCTTGGCGTGACGTAAGCACACAACCGACTTCTGATCCTAATCAAAGTGAACCGCAAGCCTATTTCCAACTCACTAAAACCTTTCAATAAGATTGTTTAACATAAGGTAAGCCCTCATGAATCACATCTATAGTAGTGTTTGGAACGAAGCCTTGGGTGTTTGGATCGCAGTGTCAGAAATTGCCAAAAGGCAAGGGCAAGGAAAACGCTCTGCTAATCGTCGCAAATTATTGGCAACCAGCTTATTAATTTGTTCAACACCGACGTGGGCATTACCCACAGGTGACCAGCTTGTTGGAGGGCAAGCTACCATTAGTACTCCTAATGCAGAGCAAATGCAGATTAATCAAGCCAGCCAAAAAGCCGTGATTAACTGGCAAGGTTTTTCGGTCGCACCTAACGAAGCCGTCAATATTCAACAACCTAATGCCCATGCCGCCTTGCTTAACCGTGTAGTCGGACAAGATTCTAGTCAAATTCAAGGGCAAATCAACGCGAATGGGCAGGTCTACTTGGTTAATCCCAACGGTGTGGTGTTTGGCAAAACCGCCCAAGTTGATGTTGGTGGCTTAATCGCTACTACGCATAACATTAAAGATGCCGATTTTATGAACGGCAATCAACACTTCACCCAAGACGGTGATATAGGAAAAGTCGAAAACCACGGTACGATTAACGCTAAAGAAAGCGGCGTGGTAGCGTTAATTGGCGAACAGGTCACTAATACAGGCACGATTAACACACCTAAGGGAACAACTGCACTCGCGGCAGGTAAAACAGTTGACCTTGATTTTCAAGGTAATGGTCTCGTTGAAGTCAAAGTTACCGAAGCGGCGTTAAATGCACAAATCACCAACCAAGGCGCGATACAAGCTGACGGTGGTAGAGTAGTCATGAGTGCTAAAGCCGCCAATCAATTAATTGATACGGTCATCAATCAAGAAGGGATTGTTAAGGCACGCGGCTTAGTCGAACGTAACGGTGAAATCATCCTCGATGGCGGTGACAATGGTATCACCAAAGTCAGTGGTACGCTCAATGCCAACGGTAATGGTGCGGGTGAAAAAGGCGGTAAGATAGTGGTGACTGGTGACAAAGTATTAGTGGACAGTACCGCAAAACTTACTGCGACAGGTGCAACTGGGGGTGGTGATATTCTAGTTGGTAGCAGCTGGCAAAACTCAGACCCAAGTATACGCCAAGCCAATGCAACTGTTGTTAAACAAGATGCCGTTCTCGATGTTAGTGCAACTGATACAGGCAAAGGCGGTACAGTGGTTGCTTGGTCGAACGTTCAAAACACACAATCGGCTACTCGCGCTCAAGGTACGTTTCTCGCCAAAGGAGGGGTTAATGGTGGTGATGGTGGACGTATTGAAACCTCAGGACATTGGTTAAATACTGATAATATCAAAGTGAATACGTCCGCTACGCAAGGCAATAGTGGCTTATGGTTACTTGATCCTTGGAATGTCACTATTGGTGGAAGTGTTGCATCAGGCGATCCGTTTGCTAATCCATTTATACCGACTACGCAAGACTCCACTATTCTTGCCACAGACATTGCTGCGGCACTGAATCTAGGCAATAATGTCAGGATTACCACAGGCACAACTGGTTCCAGTGCAGGTGACATCACAATTAATTCATCAATAGCTAAAACGTTAGGGGGTGATGCCACTCTTACCTTACAGGCCGCCAATAGCATTTATGATAATTCTCAGACCATTAGCAGTACAGCGGGACGACTTAACATTGTTTTTCAATCAGATTCAGATACCACTGGTGGTGGGTCAATTCAAAGTTCATTTGCAACGTTTAATAGTAATGGTGGCAATATTACCTTTTCAGGGGGTATAGGCGGCACAGGGTATGCAAGAGCTAACAATATTTTTGAGTCTGGAATAGGACTATCTTACAACACGATAACGTCAAACGGTGGCAATATCATTATGCGTGGCATGAGTTTTAATGGAACCAATGTCTCAGGCGGTGGTGGACGTAGTGATGGTGTTTTCATTAGTGGAAATACCTCTATTGATTCAGGTTCAGGCACCATCAGCATAGACGGTCTTGCACAAGGACAGGATCCCATTCTTATTAGCAATGGTATTGAAATAGGTGATTTTAGTACTGTAGACATTAGATCAGCTAATGGCACTACTAACGCAATTAGCTTAACTGGAACGGCTAACTATACGGGTTTAACGGCGTTATCACCACAGGCACAAAGATATGGCATTCTTATGCAAAATGTATTCTCTGAGGGGCAAGCAGAAACAACCCTAGCCGCAACAAATGGCGGTGGCATTACCCTGATAGGCAGTAGTAATGCAGATGCGGGCATTCATATAGACCCCAATGTTAATATTCTTGCCAATAGTGGCAAAATTACTTTAGATGGTTCAACGACTGGAACAACACATTCTGCTGTTGAAAGTACAGGCATAATTGGGCAACAAGCGGGGTCATTAGTGCCTGTATCAAGTAGTAATATTGACATTATTGCTAATAGCCTTAATTTAACAACTTCATCGCTAGCAGGAACGCCTGTTGTTAGCGATAGAATAAGTTCAACGGGTATTTTGACCATCAGACCTAAAGCAACCAATCGTGCAATGACAGTGCAAGTGGGAAGTGGGAATAACAGTCAATTGTATGTCAATCTCTCATTGTTTGGTACAAACTTACCTATTTCATCAACGTTCTCTAAACTGGTTTTTGGTTCATCTACAACTGGCATCATGAATGTGAGTGGTTTAAATTTTGACAACACATATAATCCGAACTTACAAGGTGTAGATTTGCTAACAGGAAGTAGCTTAACGCTTGGTGGTACAACTAACACAGTCAGAGGTATAAACAGAGTATTAAGCATTGCTGCAACGGGAGGAGGTGCAGTAACAAGTACATCTGCCTTAGATGTGAATAACCTTGTACTGAAAGGCACTAACTCAGTATTTACATTACATAACTCAGCTAACACTATAGACACAGTAGCAGGCATTTTAGGTAGTGGCTCGTTGAATTTAAGAAACAGCAAAACACTGAGAATAGGTTCAATTAATGGTATTAATGGCATAGACCCAACAGGGACTGGTTCGGTCACTATAGAAGCGTTAGGAGCCACCTCAGATATAATTCTCGACCAACCCGTTGTTGCTCAAGATGGCAATATTGTGTTGGCAGCAGGGCGAGATTTTATTAACAATGTGTCGCCAGTTAATTCAGGTATTGTGCTTAATGGGATAGGGCGGTATTTTGTTTACTCAAGCAATCCCGCTAACTCACTGGAAGGGATGAGCGGCTATAACAAGCATTACAATCAAACTTATACATCAGGAGTTATTCCTAGTTATGCCAGTGCAGGTAATTGGTTTTTTTACACCATCACGCCTCAATTATTTGTAGCCCCCGACCCAAAAACAATTATTTATGGTGATCCGCTGGGTACTTATACAGCTAATTATGTAGGCTTTATTGATGCTGATACCGCTACAACAGCGGGTATTTCAGGAACAGCTTTGTTCGATACATTAGGACCACTTTCACCTGAGGGATATTTTACTCTAGGTTTACACAATGCTTCTTATATCTCTGGTTTATTAAGTAGTCTTGGTTACAGCTTTGCCGATAATATCCGCTCCGTTGACGAGTTGACAGTTATTCCACCATCTCCAGTCCACGAAGTAGTACCACCTCCCGTTTTCGAGGTATTTATTCCCGATCAAGCTGTACAAGAGAATATTGCAGGCTTAATTACCTCTGTCAATACGAAGCCAATCATTACCTTTGATCCACCTACCGTCTCTCCTGATGTCTCTGTGAATGATGTTACTGATGTGTTCGTAAATAGCGATCAACCGTGTAATGAATCAGACGATCAGTTGAGAAATCCCTTGCTGCACTGTCAAAAACGCAAGGAAAAGAAAGGTGAGTACAACATTTTACCTGTCCTGAAAATAAAAAACAGTTCAGGGCGAGTCAAACATTTGGAGATGAGTGCTAACAAAAAGTTTGTCTCGCTATTGTTTGAGGATGGCTCGGTGAGAGTTTGGGACTTCCAAAGCGGCATACAGCGTCAAGTTGTTACTCCTAATAAAAAGCCAGCATTAATTGACATTGGTACGGTTAATGACCAAGGCGAATCATTGCAGATCGCCAGTAAAACAAGCATTGATGTTCACGATATTATTAGCGCGATTGCCGATGAGAAATTAGCCATTAATGAACCTGACATTAGTCATTTCGCCACCTCTAATGATGGCAGTCTATTATTGGTGGATTTTGGTGCTAATGAATTGAGCTTATGGGATAACAAACAAAACAAAAAACTCTGGCAGCTACCTTACCAACGTGGCTCGGTGCGTAATCTAGCTCTCGCTAACAATAAACGTTACGGAGCCGTGCTTAGCTATCAACTAGGTGCTTATGTAATGCCTTCTGATTTGCAATTAAAAAGTATAACAGATGCAGTAGACATTATTGATCTTGATACAGGCAAAATCATCAAATCATTGCCGAACTTGGGTGAACAAGTGGTTGCTATGCACTTTAAAAATAACGATACCTTGCAAGTAGGTTTAGAGAGTGGCGAACTATTTGATTGGCACTACCTAAGTAACAGTCAAAAAATAGTCGCCAACTTTGCAGAATCGCTGGTCGCTGTCGATAATGACAAAGATACTTATGTTTACCTACTGAAAGATGGCACACTGCGTGTCGGTGATGCTCAAGGGCATATTCGCTTAAGCATAAAAAATAAAGAAAATAAGGTTGAAGATGCAAGGCTGATAGAAGACGGTAAAAAATTGCTAACGGTTTTGGATAATGGCGAATTAGCATTGTGGGATGCCACATCGGGTAAAAAAATGCTCCGTTTGTTCTCTACAAAACAAGGCTGGACAGTCATGGATGCCTTCGGTCGTTTTGATAGTTCAGAAGATGCAATGGACAATTTCAGTTGGTTAGCCAATGAAGAAGAGATTCCTTTGAATAGTTTTTCTGAAAACTACTATGAGCCAGGCTTATTAAGCAATGTCTTGCAAAATCAGGATTACTTAAATAACGATCCAGATAGGGTACTAGATGGAATCAGTTTACCTCCTAAAATAACAGCCATGCTTGCAGAGCAACAAGCTAAAGGTGATAGCGTGGCAGTGCAGTTAGATGTGTATGATCGTGGCGGTGGTATTGATAGAATTAAGGTTTACCAGAATGGCAAACTCATCAATCCTGATAATCTAGTTACCTTACCAGAAAGCAATGCTGAACATCGTGCGATAACATTAGATGTTATTCCTAGCGCGGGTAAAAACACCGTTAAAGTGGTGGTCAGCAACGATATGGGGATTGAAAATAGTAGTTCTGAATTAAGTTTCGATGGCAAAACTAAAGCCTACACGTCTTCTTTACGTTTATTGACTGTTGGTATTAATGAATACAGTGATGTCAATTTAAATCTGGATTACAGTGTTGCCGATGCCGACTCTATTGTACAAGCTATAAAAATAGGCTCGAAAATAATGGTTAATACACATTTAATTAACGAAAATGCCACCAAGGCTAAAATTCTGGCAGAACTAAGAAAGTTAAGCCAAGGTACACAACAAGATGTGTTAGTTGTTTATCTGGCGGGACATGGTATGGCATTGGGTAAAGAATGGTATTTCTTGCCATATGAAACTACTCTACAATCCACCCCTGAAAAAATTGCCGCAACAGGTATTACTGCAACAGAGTTGAGCGACATTTTTAAAAACTCAAAAATACAACATATCATGTTAATGGTTGACTCCTGTTATTCAGGTGCAGGTATGGGGGCTTTTAGTAAATTACAAAACGGACAGCGTTATTTTACCCGTCAATTGAGTCGCACCTTGGGTATTACCGTAGTCACCGCCACAACAAAAGATGAAGAAGCGGCTGAGTTAAAAAGCCTAGGTCATGGATTATTCACCTATTTGATAACGCAAGAACTAGGAAAAGAAGAAGCGGCAGGCAATGCTACTGCTCACGGTGTTGCAGAAAGTATCGTTAAAACATTACCTGTCTTTTCTAAAAAAATGCTGGGGTCAAGCCAAGACCCTGCTGTCTATAAACATGGAAATGATTTTATGTTGACGGATATTGTCAATGACAAAAAGTGATGTGGTGCCTAAACAAGTAATACTGTATGGTTTTTAGCCAAGTTGTAATGGCAGATAAAATAAGCAATAGCAACGATATGGTTAGCGAGGTTTTTAGAAAACACCAAAGAATATCTGACTAATCGGGAGCCCCGTTGTCTAAGAGTGCAGTTAAATCACTCAATGTGATTTTAGTTAAGCCGCTTTATTTAACCCACTACCCTGTGTAGGTTTTGTACTACTCTTAACGGTTTGTTGCGTGATTGCTACGGTGTTGTTGCTAACAGCCCCATTACTTGCAAGTCATAAAATGACAAAATTTGTTAGTTGATGATAACATTAGCTATTTAAAGTTAGCTGTTTTTGTTCAATTTATACTAAATTAAAGAGTAAGGGGGATATTTTGTTACGGTTTTTATTTATTGCGTTATCACTGTTGCTAGTGCCGAGTTTGGCATCAGCGGCAGAATTTCATAACTTGGGATTAACGGGGACAGAACGGGGTATTTATACTGTTTTGATTTTTGTCATCGCTTACGGTTTTGTCATGACTGAAGAGTTTACGCATATGCGTAAATCTAAACCAGTTATTCTTGCCGCAGGTATTATCTGGGCGCACGCGGCGGTTTTAGCGTCACAAGCAGGCGTTCCAACTGAAGAAATGCACAAGGTTTTTGAGCATAACTTAACTGAATACGCTGAGTTGTTCTTGTTCTTGTTAGTTGCTATGACTTATATCAACTCAATGGCAGAACGTAACGTGTTTGAAGCCTTGCGTTCATGGTTAGTCAGACGGCAATTTGGCTATCGTAAATTGTTTTTGATTACAGGCATTATCACGTTCTTTTTATCGGCGGTTGCTGATAACTTAACTGCTGCGTTATTGGTGGGTGCTGTGGTTATGGCAGTGGGTGCTGATAATCCAAAATTCGTTAGTATCGGTTTTGTTAATTTAGTGGTTGCCGCTAATGCAGGTGGTGCATTTTGTCCGTTTGGTGACATCACTACATTAATGGTTTGGCAAGCAGGTTATGCTGAATTCTTCGACTTCTTTAAATTGTTTATTCCTTCGTTGGTCAATTATGGTGTTCCAGCGGCAGTAATGTATTTTGCAGTGCCTGATGAGCAGCCGATGGCTTCTAATGAGGAAGCTGTACAGTTAAAAGCAGGTGCGATTCAAATTTGCGTGTTGTTTTTGCTGACTATTTGTACAGCAGTTAGCTTTAAACAAATTTTCCATTTGCCACCTTTTATGGGCATGATGTCAGGTTTGTCGGTATTAATGTTGTATGGCTATTTTTTGAAAGTGAAATTCCGCGTTGAAGGCGAAGAAGGTTTTAATATCTTTAATAAAGTCATGCACGCTGAATGGGATACGTTGTTATTCTTCTTCGGTGTGGTTTTTGCGGTAGGTGGTTTAGGCTATATCGGTTATTTGGAACTGTTATCTGCGGGTATGTATGATGGCTTAGGTCCCACTACGGCTAACATTTTAGTGGGTGTGATTTCAGCTATTGTTGATAATATTCCTGTCATGTTCGCGGTATTAAATATGAACGTGGATATGGATTTATATCAATGGTTGTTAGTGACATTAACAGCGGGCGTAGGCGGTTCATTACTGTCAGTCGGTTCTGCAGCAGGTGTTGCTTTAATGGGTCAATCTAATCACAAATATACTTTCTTTAGTCATTTAACATGGACTCCAGCGATTGCCGCAGGCTATGCTGCTAGTATCTTTGTCCATTACTTGATTAACGGTTAAGTGGTTTGTTATGCCGTGCATTCTGTGCGGCGTAGCTAATAAAAAGGTCGATAACCACTTTGCTGGTATCGACCTTTTTTATGTTTATCTATAGGCGTTAATCTTTAGCAGCCGTTCTACACTAACGATTTTATAACCATTATTTTGGGCAAAATTAAGTATCTGTTCTAACACCTGCATGGTTTTACTGGAGGTGTCATGTAGCAAAATAATCGCGCCTGATTGCATTTGTGATTGAACACGTTGAGTGATAACTTCTACTGTGTCGTTAGTGGTATCCAGCGAGCGAATATTCCAACCAATAGTATGATAATCCAATTGCTTTGCCGCTTTGGCTAGATGGGGTGTAGTCACGCCATAAGGCGGACGAAATAACTGCATTTTTTTGCCGATGCTATTAAAAACCAGCTCAGCGGTTTGGTTTAGCTCATTCTTAAAACCTTGCACATTTTTAAAGTCGATAAAAAATGAATGGCTGTAAGTATGGTTACCGATACTGTGTCCTTCTGAATCTATTTGTTTTAACAGACTTTCATTGCCGTGAATGTTTTTGCCAATCACAAAAAAACTAGCTGTTGCCTTGTATTGAGCTAATAGTGCGAGAACTTGCGGCGTGTATTCTGCATGCGGTCCATCATCAAATGACAAGGCAATGATTTTTTCTGCTGTTTGCGCCGAACAATAAGCAGGGGAAAAAAAGTTAGCTTGAATAACGGATGAACCGTAAATGAGACATGCCAAATAAACCGCACTTGGTAATATCAGCCACCATAACGTGATAGCAAAAAACCAGCTCAGCATCACAATAACGCTCACGGCTATCAACAAATAAAGGCGAGTAGTGTTGTAAGTCATAAATTCCTCGTTCTATATCCAATCAAAGGCGAAAAAACCAGCGCGGTTAAAATTCCCACCGCCACCGTAAACCCAAACGCATGAACAATTGCTGTGGAACTGACCGCTAACAAGCCAAACGCCAATAAAGTGGTTAAGGCGGATACGGTTACTGCTAATGAGGTACTGACGCGTTTATCTTCGTCTTTTTGTTGTGTTTTATCTGCCATAAAAAAGAAAATCGCATCATCAACGCCTATGCCCAGCACCAGTAATAAGGCAAATAAATTAAACAAACTAAACAACTGGTCAAACCAGCCCATCGTTGCTAAAGCAACCAATGCAGCCACGACAGGTACGGCCGTGATATTCAAACTATTTCGCCAGCCAAACTTTAATCCTAAACCGATAAAAACTACCATATAAGCCGCAATAATTAAGCCACTGACGCGAATTCTATACCGTGCAAACAAGGATGATAATTCATCGACTTGATCCACCCACCTTACACCTTGCAAACTTTGCAGTGTAGGAAAGATTGATAAGTCACGAATGCCTGTTAAAGATACCATGCTTAAACAACGCCGCTCATCACACCCTAACCATAATTGTTGCTTGGCTTCATCGGCTGTTTTTAGCCATTCGGGTAATGAAATTGTTTTGTCTTTTGCCGTGCTAAATTGCTTTAGTTCAGTGTCAATCGCCTGCTTACTAAAGCCCAGCTCGGTCATATAGTGTTTTACCAACCCAGATTCATACAGCGTTTTGCTCAGTAGTTGGTAATTGCTGTGCTGGTTTTGGTCATTTACCCAATAATCACTTATACCTTGATAAGCCAGTAATTCATACTGTTGAGTAAGTAGTTTTAGCCGTGCTAGCAGTTGCTGTTCATTGTGATGCCAGTCATTTACATCACGTCCTGATACCAAAAAGAACTGGTTTTCCTGACTAATAGGCAATAACTGCTTAATTTTATCGGCGGTGTTAAGTAATTCAGCGGGGGCAGATTGCAACAAGCGCACATCATCACGCGGCGTTAGTTGCCACAATCCACCCGCGACAAACACAATAAAAATCGGTATTAACCACCGACGATTTTTTAATAACCAAACAGGCCAATGTTGCTGCCAATAACGGGCAACTCTTAACATGACAGGTTCGTGCGTGTGTCTAAAACCTGTTAGCAATAATGGAAACAATAGCACCACCGTCAGCCAAGCGATTAACAAACCCACCGCTGAAAACAATGCGACTTCTTGTAAAGCAGGGAAGGGCGAAAATACCAAGCCGACATAACTTAACAAATTAGTGCATAAACCGATGATTAATCCTGAAAAGATATAACGTAAGCCCTGACGCGGTTGCCAATCTTTTGCTCCGAAACTGTCGCACATAAAATGGATCGCATAATCATCGGCGACACCGATTAAACTCGCACCAAACACGAGGGTGATAATATGCACTTTGCCAAAAAACAGCACACTCGCCACCAACGCGGCAAACAGCCCGCAGCCAATAGCTATGGACGATAACAACAGCGGTCTGAGACTACGAAAGGTCAATAACAGCAAGACAATAATGCCAACACTAGAGCCAACACCGACCGTTGAAATTTCCTGTTTAGCCGAATCTGCACCGTAAGCAGTAAATAATGGCATTCCTGTTACCATCAACTCGCCGCCCGCCGCTTGCACTTGCGCAGTAGCATTATTGACTAAGGTCAGCAAGGTTTCCAATTTATCCAGTTGTAAATGCTTATCTTGCAAATCGCTCAACAACACCGCCCAAAAACGATTGGCATCCTGTAGAACCACAATGCCTTGTTCCACGTTTAGCTTAAGCGGATTTTGCGCATTAAAATAACGGCTGAATAACAATAAGGGATCATGTTCCAAATCACTCGCCAGCATCTGCGCCATCGGGCTATACAGAGTTTCCAGATTTTGGCTGAGTAGGTCTTGGGGATGTTGGCTGAGCGTGAGTTTGGTTTGTGCATCCAGCAATTGATAACGGTAGGGAAAGAGTTGCTGATAATTGTTCGCCGTCTGCTGCATCGGTACTTCCAGCATTAACGCTTTAAACAAACCGCTGTGTTGCAATTGCTGTTTGAGTTGCCGCGCTTGCGTTATCGCCTCTTGAGAACTTGCAGCCCCTGTCAACCAAATCACTTTGCGATTCATTAGTTGATTGTGTTGCTGAACCGCTTTAGCTATTTCTGGCTGTTGTTCAGTGACAGGCAGTAACGCCAAAAAACCTGTTTCCAGCCAATCGGTGGTTAATACGCGACTGCCCAGCACGCCGATAATCAGCATACCCAGCAACCACAGCCACGCGGTAATTCTAGGGTGATAAACGTTCAAAGTCGGCTTGTTGCTCGCTGGTGAGTTGTTCGGGATGGGTGATTTTCGTAAAACTAATACGGGTGATATTACCGTTCACTTCCTGCATATCCAGCAACCGCAATTCCGTATCGCCGTTCAGCACGATAGAGCTGATTATTTTTTTCAGCATCTCATCTTTAGGCGTGAGTTGTAATGACCACGCGTTTTTTTTATTTTCGCCCGTGATAATAAAACCGTCACTCAACTGCTTCAAATCTCCGCCCAGCATGGCTTTAAACACCTTGCCAAACGCAGGCGGCACAGCTTGTTCCCCTTGTCCCGTCAACAAATGCGCGTCATTCACCAACAGCAAAGACGGAATCGGCGTGAGCGTTTTCCAGATAACGCCTTTGCTTTGCGAATAAGTAAACGCCCCCGAAGACAGTAACGGCTTGCGTAAAATCTTCAAGCGTTTTTCTTGTTGAAACTCGCCTTGGGTAATGGGGGTTTTGATTAACCGCGCAGTAATGTCCGCCAACACATCTGCGGCATAGCTGAGATTGCATGACAGTAGGAACAGGAGTAAGGCTTTTAGAATCATTACAAGAGATTATAAATGTATAAGTTGGTAGGTTGGGCTGGCGATAGCCAACCCAACAAAACCCACGATTGTATTGGATTTATGTTGAATGTTGGGTTGCCAAAAAGCGGCAATCCAACCTAACGATGCTGCTTGGAGCTTGCGGAATGCGGGAGTAATGTACAAGAGCCAGAGTATCGCAGCGAAAAGCCCCGCATTACGTTACACTCCATGCGGGCTACTCGCTATGTAGCGCATCTTATCGAGTTACTTACTAACACGCTCAAGTGCATCATCCCCCCAACCAACAACTTTATTGTCTTTGATTACTATTGGTGTTGTAAGAGATTTACGAATCGGTGTAAAGGGTTGATTTGTACTAGTCACATAATAAAGCACTTCATATCGAGCATTGCTGTTATCTACAAATCCTTCGACAGTCCATGGATTATTGACAATCCCATCATGTGTGTCAGCAGTATTCGCTCCCATTAACGAGACTACTTTCTCTTTGCTCATTCCAAGTGAAATATGAGCCAGTTTTGACTGATTGGAAGATACCAATTCTTCCAGAGACATCTGTCCATTACGTACTGACTGCGAGGAGCATGACGCGAGAAATAGAACTAGAAGAGCGGCTACGCATCGATTCATTGTAGACGATGTTCGTTTTTCTTTTAACGCATCAAGACCGTTTGAAAAAACAATAAGTTGTTGTGTCATATTTTTATCTCTAATTATTAATTAAGCGCATTTCCAATTTTTTGATTGGAAATGCAAAAGTAGAAGCTCTGCTCTAGCTTCCTGTCATGCGAAGCTATAGCTTTAACGGTATTCCTAAGTAAAACTTGGGAACAAGTGAAACGGACATCATACCGAACAGCTCTACATTTGGGCTACCTTGCTACATTCGTTTTGCAATCATAAATAATGGTAGAATTTTGATATATGAACTTAAATACTCCATTTTCATTTTTCTTGCTGTCACAAAACGGCTTAGCATTGTGTTCGATATAGCTGTTATACAATTCATTGGCATACGGAATTCCTTTATCGTTGTATAGCTGTGTATCCTTTATTTCTTGTAAAATTTCTTTAATATCTTTTTCACTTTTTTGATTAGCAGGTTGGGTTGCACTTAAGAACTTTCTATTAAGCCAGCCTTCGAGATTACCAGTTTTTACTTTTACCCAATTTCCGCCATCCGTACTTACTTCTGTTTCGATTGCTACTACAGCATCCCCATAAAAAACTCTGCCAAGTTCATCATATTTAGTATCAGAGCCTGCTCGTAATTTCATTTGCTGTGTATTTACATATAGCGTTTCTAGTTCTTGCGGGTACGCCACTACTGGGAGTCGCGGTGCCTCTGTACGCGCGGTGATTTTTTCTTTTTCTGATTTGTATTGTGATGAAACTACTGGAAGAGATGGTGTCATTGGGGAAGTTATTTTTGCTGTTGGTACAGTCGATTGTTCTGAAGGTGTTGATTCTGATGATTCGGTAATAAACCATATCGCGAAAGCTATAAGTGCCAACGGCCAACAGATATATAACAGATATATACAGAAAAGCCCAAGAGCCACGATTAGGCAGGTTTTAACGCCTACATTGATGATGATAGCGATTAAAATAATTAGAACTATGATTTGTATGGTCTTATTCCTGTAGCAAGCCAAGTAAGTTACGCATTGCACACCGTCCTTCCAGTTAAAATTTACATGATAATAACATTATGATACGCACAGCGTATCTTACACAATCCCCAACTTCTCTAACAACACCCTAGGCGATTCAAAACACATTGCCTTGGTTTGGCTATCAATGGCGACTTGAATACTGTAACCCTTAGTCAGTCTTAAACCTGTCAGCTTATCGGTAATCGAATAATTTATTTTCAAACGGTTTTCCCATTCCACAATTTCCGCCTGAACGCTAATAAGCTGACCGAATATCGCAGGTTTGGCATAACGGATTCTTAAATCTATCACAGGCCATGCGTAGCCTGAATCACGCATTTGCGAATAGTTGTAATCTATTTTATCCAGCAACGCACAACGGGCAATTTCAAAATATTTGACATAATACCCGTGCCACACCACTTCCATCATATCGACATCATGAAACGGAACGAGTATATCCACAGTGTGTTTAATCATACAGTTGCCACTGTTGTTGACGAATGAGGGCTAAGCAGGCGCGTAGTTCTTGTTCCAGAGCGCGGTCTACGCTGAGAAACGGACTACATCTGCGTACTGATGTAACGGTTTGTTGTAAATCGGGGCTTAATGTATCGAGATTACCGCGCAGTTCCACGCCTTGCACTGCGGCGAATAACACCGCCACTGCGACTTGTTCAGTGAGTTCTAAAATGCGCATACAGTCACGGGCAGCGATTGTTCCCATGCTCACTTTGTCTTGATTGTGACATTCGGTGGAACGCGAAAACACGCTGGCTGGCATAGTGAGTTTAAGAGCTTCAGCCGTCCATGCGGACACGGCAATCTGCACAGCTTTAAAACCGTGATTAATCATCGCCTGTTCAGCGGTCGCGCCTGATAAATTGGCAGGCAGTCCATGATTAAATTTGGTGTCCATAAGTTGCGCCATTTGCCTGTCCAGTAAATCGGCAAGATTGGCAACCGCTGTTTTTAAACTGTCCATTGCAAAAGCGATATGCCCGCCGTAAAAATGCCCACCGTGTAAAACCCGTTCATTGTCAGCATCAATAATGGGGTTGTCGTTGGCACTGTTTAATTCAGTTTCAATAAACTGTCGTAGCCACGGTAGCGAATCTTCCAGTACACCAATAACATGTGGTGCACAGCGTAATGAATAACGGTCTTGCAAGCGAGTATCGTGACGCGGCGCGTGGTCGGTGACTTGTAAATCGGTGCGTATGCGTTCGGCGACACGGTTTTGTCCGACATGGGGTTTAACGGCAAACAGTTGTTCATCAAAGTGGTAGGCGTTACCTTTTAAGGCTATAGATGTCAGGCTGGTAATGCGGGTGCATAAGCGCGATAAATAGTCAGCGCGTTGATAAGCAAGACAAGCAATTCCTGTCATCGCCGCTGTACCGTTCATAATAGCTAGGCATTCTTTGGGTTTTAGCGTTAGTGGTTCGATGTTTAACTGCGCAAAAACGGTTTGTGTTGCTTGTCGTTCGCCTTGATAGTACACCTCGCGTTCACCTGCTAACACGGCTGCCAAATAAGACAGCGGCGTTAAATCACCACTCGCTCCGACTGAACCTTCTTGTGGTATCAGCGGCAAAATATCCAATTTTAATAGCGTGGCGAGTTGTTGCAACAGCTTATAACGCACGCCTGAATAGCCACGCGCCAGACTGGTTAATCGAGTCGCCAAAATGGCGCGGGTTTGCTCAGCATCAAAATAAGCACCTAAGCCACACCCGTGAAACGTATATAAATGGCGCGGCAGTTCTTCCACTAACGGCAGTGGAATCGATACTGTGCAGGAATCGCCGAAGCCTGTCGTTACCCCATAAACAAAGCCTTCTTCTTTTAATAACGTTTCAATGAATGCCGCGCCTTTATCAATACGCTGCATAAAATCAGGGTCGGTGCTGAGTTCAAGCGGTGCGTGTTGCTGAGCAAGTTGGCAAATATCTTCAATGTTGAGAGCGTGACCATTAAAGACGATGGTGGTTTTGTTAGTCATTATCGGTGTGCCAAAAATCGAAAAAATTGAACCATTGTAACGGTTCTTTTAAACAGTAAATTTGTAAGCGGTCTGCATAAAGCTGAATAACGTGCTGTATGGACTGCTCGCGGTTTTTTCTGGGCAAGGTTAATAAATCGCTAAAGTGGTCGAAGTAAACTGCATATTTGCCTTGCTGTTTTAAACAGAACACCGTGTAAACAGGGCATTTTAATAACGCAGCTAAAATAAACGCGCCTTGTGGAAACAATGCCTCTGCACCTAAAAAAGTGGCACGGCTAGTGCGTTGTGAGTGACTGACAGGGGTTCGATCGGCGGCGATAATCACTAATTCACCTGCGTCAATTTTATCGCTCAGCATCATGGCAGTCGCGGCAGTTATCTCAGTGACTTGGATAAGATTTAAGCGGCTGTTGTCGCTAGTTTTATTTAACAAGCGGTTAAATTTCTCCGCGTGTTTAGTATGAACCAACACGTTAATGCGTAGTGCTGCATCAAAATCAGCGATAACGCGGCACACTTCGAGATTGCCAAGATGTGAACCTAACAACACTGCGCCGCGTCCTTTATGGATTTCGGCGATTAAGTTGTCACGTCCATGATACTGAACATCGGCTTCTGATAACGCGCCAGACCACGCGGCGAGTTTATCAATCAGAGCATTAGCAAAGCTGATAAAGTGTTTAAAGCTTAACCATAAGCCTGCATTTAACGGCGTGAATGCGGCGATTTTATTGAGATACGTTAGACTGGCTTGTCGTGCAAGGCGATTTGTTAGCCAGTAATAACTCACGACGGGGTATAAAAATACTTGTAATACGCCGCGCCCACACAGCAAATAAACGCGCAACAATAAACGCATTCCCCAGATAACACTGCGCTCTTCAATCTGCGCCCAGTGTTTCATTGCCAATGCCTTGCTAATAAATTTGGCACGCGTATCAGCATTCCAAAAAACAACCGCGCATGAGTCGCTGAAATCATGACATTATCGCGCCATAGTTTGAAGTGCGACACACCATCGCTGGGATAATTAACAGCGGTTGCCAGATTAATCGTCTCGACACCTTGCCAATACAAACGCACGACTATATCAATGTCAAAATCCATGCGCTGAGCGATTAGCTGGCTGTTAATCAATCGCGCAACGGCTGACAGTGGATAGACACGAAAGCCGCACATACCATCGGCGATTGCCAGCGATAAGGTGTTGATGGCTATCCAGAAATTAGTCACCCGCCGACCGTATAATCGACTTTTTGGCACCGAGTTATCAAAAGCAGGGTTGCCTAAAATTATCGTATTGGGATTTTGCTGAGCTACGTCTAAAAAGTGTGGAATATCCGCCACGTTATGCTGTCCATCTGCATCAATTTGTAGCGCGTGTGTGTAACCCAATTGTATCGCGGCATTAAAACCATCCAACATTGCCGCACCTTTGCCGCCATTTTCGGCACGGTTTATTAGCGTAAGCCAGTTTTCGTGTTGCTTGGCGCAGTTTTCCAGTACCGCTGAACACACGGCTGAACTGCCGTCATTAACTAGTAAACAAGGAATACCATGTTGCTTTAAGTGGGCGATAACCTGAACGATGGCGTGTTCGTGATTATAAACAGGGATGATGATGCAGGGTTTCATGGTTGAGTCGCGTAAATAAGTCGCCCTGAACTGTGCGTTCCAGCGGCTGAACAAAAATTAAAATACAGTTTATGGCTGGCATTATTCCACGTCAGCGTTAAGGTCAGCGTGTCCGAAGGTCGAATAACTTGGACAAATTTGAGAGCTTCCATCATGGCAAACGGTTGGTCTATAGTGAAAAAACACAAGCCGAAATGCTCAGCCCACGCAATCTGCACCACACCTGCGAGTATCGGATAGTCAGCGAAGTGATCGGGAAAATAAATCAGCTCTTCTGGGACTTTGAGCATTAGTTCCACGCTGTTGGCTGTCACGCTAACACGCTGTACTTGCGGTAATTTCTGGCTATCGGTGTCTATCAGGGCTTTAATCAGCGGCTGGTTAATTTTGCCTTGCGCGGTTAAGGGGATGCTATTCAATATCAGCCATTTTCTCGGTAACACCACCGCATCAAACCAATTATGAAGCTGGGCGCGTAGTTGTTTGATGAAGGCATTTCTGCCAATCGCTGTTAGTTGTTCTAAACCTGATTCGGTCAACACTATCGCCGCGCCGACCATCTCCCTGTTTTTTAGCATCGTGAGCGTAAACGCATCGGCTATCCACAGGGTATCCATCAATCGCCGTTCCAGTTCAGATAACGACAGGCGTTTTTCTTCGATTTTCACAATACGATCTTTGCGCCCATGCAGGATAAAGCGTCCATCGGCTTGTAAACTGAGATTATCATCCAAACAAAAAATTTCCTCGAGATACGGTGACTGTAGTTGCCAGTTATCATCAACACAGCTTAACGCCATGCCCTCAAATGTGTGCCACGCGCTGTCTTGTTGTCGCCACCCAATACCGCCTGTTTCAGAACTGCCGTAAACTTCAATGACTTGTTGTTGGCTGTGGCTGTAAATCTGTTGTCTAGCCGTGTCGGGCAACGCGCCACCTGAACTAAAAATGGCAGTTAATTGAGCGAGGCGTTGCCACGGTGATTCGTTATCCAGTCGTTTTAATTGTGCGGGGCTGGCAATCCAACACGCGGGATGATTGCCTATCGCGTTGACCAGCAGTTCAGGGTTCATGGCGATTTGGCTATGAAAACACCTGCCCGCTGATAAGGGCCACAACACGCGAAACAACAAGCCGTAAATATGCTGGTGGCTAACGGTTGCCAATATTTCCGCATTGCCTAATTGCTTGCCCCATTGTTTTTCCAACGTAGCGCATTCACGTTCAAATTGAATCAGGCGTTTTTCTATCGGCTTAGCCTGTCCTGTTGAACCAGAAGTAAAAATCACCAAGCGCGTGTTATCAGGGTTTAACGGCAATAATGCCGCGTGGTCTGTGCTGTTAAGATGATAATCAAACGCTTGATGCCAATCGCCGATAAGTTGGCATCGGTGTTGCGTCAGTTGCTGAGCTGTTCCCGTGTGATTATTACCTGCAATCCATACCTCTTTACCCGCATTAAACAAGGCGAATAACAGCACGGCAAACGGATAGGCATCATCGGTATATAAGGCGTAACGCTGAAACGGTTGGGCGTTGAGTTGTTTAACCCAATAACTGACAGCGGCATGAAACGCATCGGCGTGATAATAATGCCCTGCATGATAAGCGATTCGAGCGGTTGAAGGTCTTGTCGTCAAGCAAGCGGATAAGGCAATGAATTTATCGGGCATGGTGTTGGGTTTTTATTCTAACAAGGTATTCACCCACCAATAACACGCCCATCATAAGATAAGCAATCAAGCCGTTGTATAAACTCCAGATTTCAACGCTACTGTACAACGCAGTTGCGAGGGCAATACTGCCATTGATGATAAAAAAACCGCACCAGATTTGCGTGACGCGACGGGTATAAATAACGCCTTCGGGCGGTAAATCGGGGTGCTGAATTCTGGCAATGCGTTCAATCACACTAGGCGGCGACCATAAACTCCATGAAAATAATATCAACATCAACGCATTAACAATGGCAGGATAAAAACGCAAAGTGAGCAATTCATTACTCCAAATCGCAACGCCGCAATACAGCATTCCAACCAGTAACAGCGGGCTACTCCAATGTTTAACGCTATAACTTGCCGCCAGTCTAATAGCTAGCAACACACACAATAAACTGGCGATTTTCCACGGTGCTAAATATTGCGTGCCGAAATACACCGCGAAAGGATAGAGCATGGTGAGAAAGCCAATGAAGCCGTTGATTAGTATGCGCATATTAATGCAGCATACGGTAAACCGCATCCACCACGTCACCAATCGTCCGTGCTGTTTTAAAATCTTCTGGTTTAACGGGTTTACCTGTCGTTTCTTTTAGCCGTACTATCATGTCGATAGCATCAATGCTGTCAAAATCAAGGTCTTCGTACAGTCTAGCACTCAGGGTAATATCGTCTGCATCCAGCTCAAACAGTTCGACCATGATGGTTTTTATTGCGGCTAAAATATCTTCACGCGTGTTCATCATAGCGTTAACCTCGCACTGATTGAATATAAGCCGCTAAGCTCGACACTGAAGAAAAAATCTTCACTACATCTTCTTTTTCAGCCTCAATTTTTACACCATATTTTTTGCGTATCGCCAAGCCCAACTCCAAGGCATCGATTGAATCTAGTCCTAAACCCT
Source organism: Methylococcaceae bacterium UBA4132 (assembly GCA_002380945.1). Lineage (GTDB taxonomy): Bacteria > Pseudomonadota > Gammaproteobacteria > Methylococcales > Methylomonadaceae > UBA4132. The sequence goes on from DFWO01000103.1 coordinate 30,382, forward strand.
CATTAAATAACGGTGCGTGACTGTCTATATCGGCAACGCTGAGGTCTTCCAACGCTAGTGCATCAATGATTAATTGTTTTAATTCTGTTTCCATAATTCTCTTTGTTGAGTGAAATAATGTTCTAAGTAGCGATTAAATCGGCGCACGGCGATTGATTTAGGTTCTAACTGGGTAAACTCCGTTAAGTCCACATCATCACCCACATTCATGGTCAAATGAAAGCGGCGTTCGGGAATGTGATACCACGGCTCAGCTTTAGTTAGTGTGCTGGGCGTACAGGAAATAGTTACCAAGGTGACGGTTGTATTTGCCTGTAACGCGATTGCCGCCGCGCCACGCTGAAAATGATACGGTTTATTCGGCACAGAACGCGTACCTTCTGGAAAAATAATCATACTGCCGCCCGACTGCAACCACGCTACACAGTCGGCAATCATTTTTTCAGGATCGCCATTACTAATATAACCTGCGTTTAAAATCGGACCACGCATAAACGGATTACGCCACAGACTGTCTTTGACTATACAGTTTGCCTGTTTAATGCGGCTGATTAAAAATACCACATCTATCAGTGTCGGATGATTAGCAATAATCAACTGTCCCGCACGGTTGAGCTTTTCCAAGCCGTTTATTTGGTAAGTCATGATGCCGATTTTGTGCATTAAGCCGATGAATACATAAAAGCTGTAATGCACCACGCGTTGACCACGGCTGATGCGTTGTAACCGACTGGCTGGCAACACCGACAGCACAGGAAACACTAACAACCACAACAGTAAACCGCCCAGCCCAAAACAAACAAAGCTAAAGCCTGTCGCAAACAGCCGCCAACCGTAGTCTAACAAACGTGTTATTTTTTGCACCATGTCCAGTTGCCTAAATTCAACGCCTGCTCATCGGTAAGCAGGAATTTTAAAAATGCCAGCAATTGTACCGAATGCTCACCCGCATCACGAGTGTCTGTTGAGCGGTTCAATGATAACGACAAACCTGCACCACTTAAGGAAAGTCGTAACGCTAATACGCAAGACCCAGCACTATTGAGATTAAACGGCGCGGTGGGATAAAAATCAGCGATAGGTTCATCATATAAAACCACCAATACTTCATTCGCGCCTTCATGCAGAATGCCCAGAGCGTCGATAAAAGCGGGTGCAATACCTTCTCGACCTGAGGCAATGACGGTAATTTCTTGATGATTGTGATAAGCGATAGAAAACAAACCCGCAATCGCATTATGTACAGACAAACTAAATGCGGTCGGTGATAACTCCTCACCTGCTTGAATGGCTTTGAGCATTTCCAGCGATTTACTCAATTCACCGTGAGCTGAACTGAACACCACAGGTAATGCTTCACCCGCGTCAATACAACGGTCGGCAACCGCAAACACCGCTTTCGCCAATGGCGTTAATCTACGTTGTAACAACTTAGGTACACACGCGGGAACGCTGACGTTGTTCGCGTCTATCAATCTGTCATCTCCGTCGTTTATCTCTGGAGACCACGCACTCCACTTGCGTAAAATAAAATCAGGCATCGTCACTCATTATTAAAAATCCCTGTATTATTACCACAACTATTAGTGCTTGAATTATAAAATAAGCTCAATAATCCATTCAGCCCGATTTTAAACATCATCAATTTAACAGAGATAATCATCGAATGCGTAAAGTTGTTATCATAGGCGCGGGACCGTCTGGCAGTATTGCGGGTGCATTATTGCAAAATAAAGGCTATCACGTCACCATTTTAGAGCGTCAGCAATTTCCGCGTTTCAGTATCGGTGAAAGTCTGTTACCGCAATGTATGGAATTCATTGCACAAGCGGGCATGATGGACGCGGTGGTTAAAGCGGGGTTTCAGTTTAAAAACGGGGCTGCGTTTGTGTACCGTGAACAATACTCAGAATTTATGTTTGAGGATAAATTTACCGCAGGTATGGGAACAACATTCCAAGTGCAGCGCGGTCGCTTTGACAATATTCTGGCTCAAGAAGCAGTACGCATGGGCGTAGATATACGTTGGCAGACGGAAGTGATGGCGGTGGATTTTTCTGGTGATAAGCCAAGACTTGAAGTGCGTGAACCGTCTGGTGAAGTGGTCAATTGTGAGGCTGATTTTGTGCTGGATGCCAGTGGTTTTGGACGTATTTTGCCACGTTTGCTTGATTTAGAGTCGCCTTCGGGTTTTCCCGTTAGAAAGGCGTTGTTTGGGCATATTGAAGACCGTATTACCGCTGGGCAGTTTGATAGAAATAAAATACGCATTACCGTTCATCCTGACCATAAAGATGTGTGGTTTTGGTTGATTCCGTTTAGTAATGGGCGTAGCAGTATCGGCGTGGTTGCCGAAGAAAGTTTTTATCAGTCGCTGGACGATAATAAAATCGCGTTGCGGGATATTATTAATCAGGATAACGGTTTGCGAGAATTATTAAAAAATGCCGTGTTTGATGAGCCAATTAATGCCATTGTTGGCTATTCTGCCAATGTCAAAACTCTGTACGGCAACGGTTATGCGTTGTTGGGTAATGCGGGGGAGTTTTTAGACCCTGTTTTTTCATCGGGTGTCACCATTGCCATGAAGTCTGCCAGTCTTACTGCTGAGGTATTAGATAGACAATTTAAAGGTGAAACCGTGGATTGGAACGTGGATTACGCACTGCCTTTGCAACGTGGTGTGAATACCTTTCGGGTATTTGTTGATGCGTGGTATGACGGACGTTTTCAAGATGTGATTTTTCATAGTGAACAGCAACCTGAGATTAAAGCCATGATTTGTTCCATACTAGCGGGCTATGCGTGGGATGAAGCGAATCCTTATGTTAAAAATGCGCGAGCCAGATTGGATACGCTGGTTGAATTATGCCGCGCGGATTAATTTGTTTGTTGTTGGTTTATTTAACGAGCTGTGCTGTGTTATCGCCTGTTGAACCTGTCGAATCCAACATACCGATGGCAGCACCGATAGACCCGCCCAGACATATTGTCCAGCAAATCACCGCCATCTGGGCAGACCAGCAACAGTCGCTGTTATGCGTATTAGAATTGGATAAAAAACATATCGCCATTGCAGGCTTAAGCAATGAGGGCATGAGTTTATTTAATCTAAATTATGACGGTAAAACCTTATCGCTGGATAAAAGCCCGTTGTTACCCGCTGATTTTTCGCCTGAATACATTATTAAAGATTTGCAATTAGTCTATTGGCCATTAGTCGAATTGCAGAAATTATTGCCGTTGCACTGGCATTTAGAAACCGATAATAAACGTCGGCGTTTATATTACGATAATGAACTACGCGCTGAAGTTGAGTATTTACAGCCTGATGCGGTATGGGCTAAATCGGTTACTGTCATCAATCACCGCTATCATTACACGCTACACATTAAGACCATCAGTTATGACACTTTATCTGAATGATGTCGGTTTGTTGTGTGCGCTTGGCAATTCTCGGTCTGACATATTACCGCGTTTATTGCAGGGCGACCGTTCGGGTTTAGTTGCTACAAGTGAATTTGGTTTTCCTGCGATTGTCGGGCAAGTGACAGCACAATTACCTGAAATAGAGTCGCCGTTTTATAACTGTCGGAATAATCAATTATTGCTGGCGGCGTTAAGCCAAATCAGAACCACCGTAGATAGTATGATAGCCAAGTTTGGCAATCATCGTGTTGGCGTGGTGCTAGGAACAAGTACCTCTGGCGTGAGAAATACCGAATTGGCATTGCGTTATGTAGCAGAACACGGAACATTGCCCGAACAGTTCCATTATAAACAGCAACAAATGGGCGCGGGTGCGGATTTTCTGGCTGCGCATTTAGGCTTAACTGCGCCTGCTTATACTATTTCTACCGCCTGTTCATCGAGTGGTAAAGCTTTTGCCTCTGCCTGTCGTCTGATTAATTTGGGTTTATGTGATGCAGTGATTGTTGGCGGTGCGGACAGTTTATGCAGTTTGACGTTACATGGCTTTGCCGCGCTGGAGTCGTTGAGTACGGGCTATTGCAAACCATTTGGGCGGCATCGTAACGGCATTAATATCGGCGAAGCGGCGAGTTTGTTTGTGCTGAGTAAAGAGCAGAGTGCAGTCGCCTTATTGGGCATAGGAGCAAGTAGTGATGCGTATCATTTTTCAGCTCCAGACCCCGAAGGTACAGCGGTCATCACTGCCATGCAACAAGCGTTGAATGATGCTGGCAAGCAAGCAGATGAAGTTGATTATCTGAATCTACATGGCACGGCGACAGTATTAAATGATGCAATGGAAAGCAAAGCGGTAAATACTTTATTTGGTAGCCACGTTGCCGCAAGTTCTAGTAAAGGCATGACAGGGCATACGTTAGGCGCGGCAGCAGCATTGGAACTGGGGTTTTGTTGGCTGTTAATGACGAATAATGAACACGGTGCGTTAATACCTAATATTAATGATGACGAGTTAGATAGTGAGCTACCGTCCTTGAATCTGGTGCAAAAAGGCACAACTCTGGGACGTAATATTCATGTTTGCCAAAGTAATTCTTTTGCCTTTGGCGGCAATAATGTGTCGATTGTGATTGCGCGTGTGTAAGTTGTTACTCAACGCGGCGCGTTGAAACTGCATTCCCACGCAGCACTGTGGGAACGAGAAAAACATAAGTAACTTGAGAGCGTTTGATTTGATAGATTATACCGATATAGCCGAACTCATTCCCCACAGCGGACGCATGGTGTTACTGGATCGCATTATTGATGTTGACGAACACACGTTAACGGCTGAGCTAACCGTGCGTGATGATGGCTTACTGGGTGATGACAAAAGCGTGCCTGCTTATGTGGGCATTGAATACATGGCGCAAGCCATAGCCGCTTATGCAGGTGTTCAAGCAAAACAAGCAGGCGAACCGATAAAAATAGGATTTTTACTGGGTACACGCCGTTATATCAGCAATGTTGGTAGTTTCGCAGTGGGTACGCAACTGACCATACAAGTAAAAAACATTATACAAGACGATAAATTGGGGGTGTTTGATTGTAAAATTGTCGCCACAGGTATTGAAATTAATGCCACCTTAACTGTTTACCAACCGTCAATCGCACCGTAATCATGAAAAAAACTATTTTAGTGACAGGCTCTAGTCGTGGCATCGGTAAAGCCATTGCCTTATATCTAGCTAAACAAGGCTTTGATTTAGTGCTGCATTGCCGTAGCCAAATAGCACAGGCGGAAGAAGTGATTGCTGAGATTGAACAGCTAGGACAATCGGCAAGGCTATTGCAATTTGATATTGCCAACCGTGAACAATGCGCCGAACAACTTACACAAGATATGGAGTTGCATGGGGTCTATTACGGCGTGGTGTGCAACGCAGGTATTACCGCCGACAATGCGTTTCCCTCATTAACAGGGGAAGAATGGGACAGCGTGATACACACTAATCTGGATAGCTTTTATAACGTCTTACAACCCGTCATCATGCCGATGATTCGGCGGCGTAAAGCGGGACGTATTGTCACCTTATCATCGGTTTCAGGTCTTATCGGTAATCGTGGGCAAGTTAATTACAGCGCGGCAAAAGCGGGCATCATCGGTGCGACTAAAGCCTTGGCATTAGAACTAGCAAAACGCGATATTACCGTCAATTGTGTCGCGCCTGGGTTAATTGCGACAGAAATGCTCGATGATTTACCACTGGATGAAATTAAAAAAATGATACCTGCACGCAGAGTGGGCAACCCCAATGAAGTCGCTGCCGCTGTGGCTTTTTTAATGTCAGAAGATGCGGGCTACATCACGCGGCAAGTGATTTCAGTCAATGGTGGTTTATGTTGAAACGTGTTGTTGTGACAGGCATGGCAGGTATTTCACCGATAGGAAATGATTGGCAACAAGTCGCGGCAAGGCTTAAAGCGCAAGCGACAGGTATTCAAACCATGCACGATTGGGATAAATACAGCGGTTTAAATACCCGTTTGGCTGCCCCTGCTGATTTTACAAAACCTGTCCATTATTCCAGAAAACAAACGCGTAGCATGGGACGGGTTGCGTTAATGGCGACTTACGCAACCGAGTTGGCATTGATAGATGCTGGTTTAGTCAATGATCCTTGTCTTAATAGCGGATTAATGGGTATTGCTTATGGTAGTTCTGCGGGCAGTTTTGACGCGCTAACCGAATTTGGCAATATGCTACTCAACCATACTGTCAACGGTCTCAATGCTACTTCTTATATTCGCATGATGGCACATACCACAGCGGTGAATATAGGGCTATTTTTTGGTATTAACGGGCGCGTGTATACCACTTCCAGTGCGTGTACTTCCAGTAGTCAAGGCATCGGTTATGCCTACGAAGCTATTAAACATGGCTATCAAACCCTGATGGTCGCAGGCGGTGCAGAAGAGCTTAGCGCGTCTGAAGCAGCGGTTTTTGATACGCTGTTTGCTACCAGTCTGCGCAATGATGCACCCGATAAAAGCCCACGACCGTTTGACTGTGATCGTGATGGTTTAGTGATAGGGGAGGGTGCAGGAACATTGATTCTGGAAGAACGCGAACACGCTTTAGCGCGTGGTGCGCAGATTTATGCGGAACTGGTGGGCTTTGGTACTAACTCAGACGGTCTTCATGTGACTCAACCTGACAGTAACAGTATGCAGATTGCCATGCGGCTAGCATTGCAAGATGCACAACTGGATTCATCCGCAATTGGTTACATTAGCGCACACGGCACCGCGACTGCGCATGGCGATATTGCCGAAAGTCATGCCACCGCCGCCGTTTTTGGTACTCATACGCCTATCAGTTCACTGAAAAGTTTTACAGGGCATACTTTAGGCGCGTGTGGTGCGTTGGAAGCATGGGTGAGCATTAATATGATGAATGAAGGTTGGTTTCATGCCACTGCCAATCTCGATAATATTGATTCAGCCTGTGCGCCGCTAGACTATATTAAAGATGATATTAGGTGCTTGGATTGCGACTATGTGATGAGCAATAATTTTGCGTTTGGTGGCATTAATACCTGTCTGATTTTTAAGCGCGATACCCAAACACGTTAAATACGCATCACCTATGAATCACGCACAGCTTTATATCTTCTTCATGCAGATAGGCTTGATGTTAGCGGTCGCGTGGCTATTTGGTTATGTGATGAAACGGCTTAATCAGCCTGTCGTGCTGGGTGAATTATTAGGCGGTATTCTGCTAGGTTCTACTGGGCTAGGTAATATTAGCCCAGATATTTATGCCGCTGTATTCCCGATAGATAATACTATCAGCACTAGTATTGATGGTTTGCTTAAAGTGGGCATGTTGTTTTTCATGTTCGCGGCGGGCTTAGAAATAAATCTGGTGCATTTCCGTCAATGCAAACTTATTATCGCCTCGACCAGCTTACTGGGTGGCTTGTTACCTTTCGCATTAGGTTTTGGCATGGTTTTATTGTTCCCATCGCTATGGGGACAAACGAATCGCCCGATGTTACTTGCCTTGTTCATGGGAACTGCATTATCAATTTCAGCCCTACCTGTTATTGCCCGCATTCTGATGGATATGCAGTTGATTGATACGCGCATTGGTATCACTGTCATGAGTTCAGCCATGATTAATGACCTCATCGGCTGGTCATTATTTGCCTTCATATTACACGACTTGGAGCAAGGCAATTCTGCTGGCAATATCTTTTCCACGGTGTTGTTAATACTTACTTACGCCGCGTTAATTCTGGCAATCGGGCAGTGGCTAATACAACCCTTGTTGCGCCATGTAGGTTTTTTTCGAGACTGGCAAGGCGGATTACTGACCTTTCTAGCGATGCTCATTATGCTGGCGGCAGTCGGGTGCGGAAAAAATTGGCATACACGCTATTTTTGGGGCGTTTTTAGTCGGCATAGCGATAGGTCAAAACCCAGACCCTGAGCAAGAACAGCGTATTAGCTCGATGATAAAGCCGTTTGCTCTCAATTTTTTTGCACCACTTTATTTTGTATCCGTCGGACTCAAAGTGAATTTTTCCAGCCAATTTGATGACATTCTCGTACTACTAATATTTTTAATTGCCTGCGTTGGAAAAATTCTAGGCGCAGGTATCGGTGCTAAGCTAGGCGGCATGAGTTGGAAAGAAGCGTGGTCTGTCGGCGTGGCAATGAATGCACGCGGTGCGATTGAAATTATTCTGGCATCCGTCGCCTTGGAATATCAGCTAATTGACCAACGCATTTTTGTAGCCCTCGTATTGATGGCATTCGCCACCTCAATGCTCAGCGGCTCTTGGTTGAAGTATTTGGTTAAATAAACGAGTAATGGTTTTCCACGAAAAGCACGAACAGTGTTGAAAATATAATCCATTGAATTTAGTAAACTATTTATTTTCGTGCGTTTTGTGTTTTTCGTGCTTTTTGTGTTTTTTGTGGACAAGATTTAGACTAACGTTTTCGCCTGAATATCTGCGTGATAAGACGATCTAACCATAGGCGCGCTGGCGACTTGTTTAAAGCCTAAGCGTTTAGCAATCGCGCCGTATTCATCGAATTGTGCGGGGGTGATGTACTCTTGTACAGGCGTGTGGGCTTTGCTCGGTTGTAAATACTGCCCAAGGGTTAGCATGGTACACCCTGCCGCTCTTAAATCTTCCATCACTTGCTGAATTTCTTCGGGACGTTCGCCGACTCCGAGCATCAAGCCTGATTTAGTCGGAGTTTGTGAATGACAAACCCCGTATTGGCGTAACAGTTCTAATGAGCCTTGATAATCCGCACCTGGTCGAATTTGTTTGTATAAACGCGGCACGGTTTCCAAGTTGTGATTGAACACATCACAGGGTTGTTCGGCGAGAATAGCAACGGCTTTTGCTATACGTCCACGAAAATCTGGCACTAGAATTTCTATTTTAGTGTTAGGCGTTTTGCTGCGAATTTGCTGGATACATTCAGCAAAATGTTCCGCGCCACCGTCTCGTAAATCATCTCTATCAACGGAGGTGATGACCACATATTTTAATGCCATTGCTTGAATCGCATCGGCTAGCTGTGTGGGTTCATCTTTGTCTAAGGGTAACGGTTTACCGTGTGCGACATCACAAAATGGACAGCGGCGCGTGCATAAATCCCCCATAATCATGAATGTTGCTGTGCCATGTTGAAAACATTCGGCTAAATTAGGGCAGGCGGCTTCTTCACAAACGCTGTGTAAATTGCGCTCACGCATAATTTGTTTAATGCGGGTAATTTCGTCGCTGGCAGATAATTTTATGCGTATCCAGTCAGGTTTGCGTAATACGGTCTCAGGGACTTCAACTTTAATAGGGATTTTTGCCAGTTTTTCGGTGTTACGCTGGTGTGATTCTGGCGTGGAGCGTGAAGGGGCTGAGTAAGAAGTCATGAGTTGAGTGCTTTGATAATCGCTAGCCCCATCAAGGAGGCAAGCTCGGTAGTGTGAATGGTGATGCCTAAGTCTGCCAGTTGGGTGACTTTTAAATCTTTATACCCACAGGGATTAATGAAGTTGAACGGGGTCAAATCCATGTCATTATTAAAACTTAAGCCGTGATAACTACAGTTGTTTTTAATGCGTATGCCAATAGAACCAATTTTTTTACCCTGCACATAAACACCCGGAGCTTCGGCTTTGGCAATGGCTACGATACCGTAATGAGCAAGGGTGTCAATCATTGCTTGTTCTAACAGGCTGACTAATTGGCGAATGTTGATGTTTAGCCGTTTAATGTCCAGCAGAGTGTAAATAATCACTTGCCCCTGTGCGTGGTAAGTGACTTGACCGCCTCGATCAGATTGAATAACAGGAATATTGCCTGTATTAAGTAGGTGTTCACGTTTGCCGTTTAAGCCTAGGGTGTAAACGGCGGGATGTTCGACTATCCATAGTTCATCGAGCGTGTTGCTAGTGCGTTGTAACGTGAAGTCTTGCATGGCTTGCCAGACGGATTGATAGTCTTGCAAGCCTAGCTGGCGAATGATGGGCGGTAGAGTGGTACGCATTGCGCGCCCTACAAGGACATTAAAACGTGTGGATGATCGGTTAAGTCTTGATAAATTGCATCTAGCTGTTGTTTGCTAGTGGCTTCAATGATGACAGTAACGGAAATAAAATTACCGTCTTTACTAGGACGGGTTTTTATCGCTGCTTCATCGACTTCTAAAACGTGGCGGCGGACAATTTCAGTCACCACAACAGGCAGTTCCACATTCGCTTTCCCCATCGCCTTAATAGGAAACTGGCAAGGGAATTCAAAAAAAGTTTCTTCGCTCATAACAGAGATTGTTTGTAGGCTTGAAAAATAGTGTTCATGGTGTGCCAGACCGTGCCGACCTTACCATCTGCAACAGGATTGCCATCAAGTTCAACGACAGGAATAATTTCGCGAGTTGAGCTAGTCACCCAGATTTCAGTTGCGGTTTTTAATTCAGAGGCTGAGATGTTATCTTCGCGGCAGGGAATGTTATTTTTTTCAGCCAATTCCAAAATCACATCCCGCGTAATACCTGCCAAAATACGGTTGTCTTTGAGTGGTGTGACCAGTACGCCATCAATCAAAGCAAATACATTGCTTGCCGCACCTTCGGTAACAACGCCATCCTTGATTAAAATAGCTTCGGCACAGTCTTGTTCAACTGCTTCTTGACGAAGTAATAAATGCGCCAGTAACGCAATGGCTTTGATATTGCAAAACTTCCAGCGACTATCTTCTAGGGTAATCGCTTTAACGCCCGTTTCTAGCCCTGCAAACGGCATAATATTATTACACATGGCAAAAATAGTGGGCTGGATGTTGTCTGGAAACGCATGATCGCGTTTAGGCGCAACACCACGGGTAATTTGCAAATAGATATACTGATTTTCGCTGTTATCAATTAGCGGTTTAAATATTTCTAACCATTGTTGGGTACTGTAAGGGTTGACCATACCAATACCTGCTAAACTTGCGGTCAGTCTATCAACGTGGGCTTGAAAATGAAACAAATGACCAAGATAGCAGGGAATAACTTCATAAACGCCGTCGCCAAATAAAAAGCCTCTATCCATGACCGATATTTTAGCTTCATCCAAAGGTACATAGTGTCCATTTAAATAGACGGTTTTATTTGTCATCCGATTTCTCCATGATCATCATTATGCTGTCGTAAGTTCTTTGAAAGATGTTGCCTGTTTCTATTGATTTTAAGGCGATTAAATCTTTTTGTGCAACCACGTCACCTTTAAAAGTAATGCTCACTGAACCGTATTTATCGCCTTCTTTAATAGGCGCGGTAATTTTTTTATCGACCACAATAGTCGCCTTAAGATCATCATAATGACGGCGTGGAATGGTGGCGTACAGGTCTTCTGCTAAACCAAGTGGTACAGTATCGCTTGCGCCTTTCCATACTTTTACTTCTTTTAGTGACTTTTTACCCTCGTATAAACGATGAGATTCATAAAATCGAAAACCGTAATTTAATAATTTTTGGTTTTCATCGGCGCGGGCTTTAGAACTTTTAGTTCCCATCACCACAGAAATCAAGCGCATTCCTTCGCGTAAAGAGGAGGCAACTAAGCAATAGCCTGCATCATCAGTATGCCCTGTTTTAACACCATCAACTGATTCATCACGTCCTAATAATAAATTACGATTGTGTTGGGTGATTTTGTTATAAGTAAATTCTTTTTGTGAAAACCAAGGGTAATAATCAGGAAATTCTTTGATTAACGCAGTAGTGAGTGTGGCTAAATCACGGGCGGTGGTGTAATGATTTTCAATCGGTAAGCCATCGCTGTTAGCGAAGTGGGTGTTTTTCATACCCAGTCGTGCGGCATGTTGGTTCATCATGTCAGCAAAAGTGCTTTCTTGCCCTGCGATATGTTCAGCCAATGCGATACTGGCATCATTTCCCGATTGAATAATGATACCTTTTAATAGCTCTTCAATTTTAACTTGGTTTTTGATTTCAAGAAACATCCGCGAGCCAGACGCATCTCGCGCTTTTTCGCTAATCGTAGCGAGATCAGTTAAATGTAAAGTTCCTTTGCTGATTTCTTTAAACGCCACATAAACCGTCATGATTTTAGTGAGACTAGCAGGGGCGAGTTTAGCATCAGCATTATTTTCTGCTAACACTTTTCCTGTGTGGAAATCCTGTAAAATATAGGCACTTGCTGCAATAGTGGGTACAGTGGGCGTTAATATTTCAGCAGTTTCTGCGTTTGCCTGAAAGGCGACAGTGGGTAAATAAAAACATAAAAACAGGATAAAACTCTTAAAAGGTGTCATTGCTCTTTGTAGTATAGACTCAGTAAAACAGAGCATTATTGTATCATGCGTGTTTTACGTTTGTTGGCTTGCTTACGGATAAAAATCAATTTATAGTCAATCAAAAGCGAGCTATGCTGGGCGTATTCTACGCAGCTAACGTTCTAACTTATTGTTCGTCTAAAACTTCTGACACTTCGTTCATTGCTAACGGTGTAATTTTAACATTTCCAAGTCCACCAATACCAAGTTCTTTAGCTGCTGCTGTAGAAAGATCCATTACGCGATTACCATGAAAAGGACCTCTATCGTTGATACGAACGACAACGCTCTGATTATTATTTAAATTGGTGACTTCCACATAAGAATTCAGCGGTAAAGTTCTGTGTGCGGCGGTCATTTCAAACATATCATAAGGTTCGCCACTGGCAGTTCTTCTACCCTGAAACCGTGTACTGTACAAAGAAGCCGTGCCTGAATGCGCATTGTCATTTGATGCAAAATCATGGCTATGAGTTCTATGTGCTGCAAGTATGTGGTGTTGATGATGCGTGGTGTGAGTGTGTTGAGAATGATGATGGGATGACAAAGCGTGATGGCTGGTTTTGTGTGCCGTGGCTGTGTGTTTAGAATGTTGACTAATGCTGTGGTGTTTAGCTGCGTGGGCGGTAGTAATAGAACCGCATAAAACAAACGTTGAAATCGCTAGCGTGACTTTATTTTTCATTGGTAAAACCTCTTATCTTTAAATTCGCTTGGCTATAATTTAAAAGCCTTGGCACACAAAGCCTTGTTTTTATTGGGACTAAACGCCCACAGTACTTTGTTTGAATATCGAACTAAAGCAAAAATTTTCACCTTAGTGCGAGTTGGTTAATTACTTAACTTGGAGCCAGTCTAACTGTGCAAGCCTTAAATTAGCCTTAAGATGGGTTTTTATAATCATCAAATGTCAACGTCACGTCCACACAGTTAATTAAAATTCACGTTATAGTAACCACATTTCCTGCCACATCTGCTTTGTAAACCATGACGCAAATCCAGCACTATCTCGACAAAATCAGCCAACGCTATTCAAGCGGCAAAGCAACCGAACACAGCTATCGAGGCGATTTACAAAACTTATTAGAGAATTTGTTACCTGATATTGCGGTGTGCCTGATTACATCCTGAGCCGCAATGATTTGGATAGAAGCCAAAGACATCGGTAAGCCACTGGGTAGCAAAGATTACGAAGAACAATTCGACCGTTACCGCGCCGCACTGGATAATCTCATTATCACCGATTATGTACAGTTTGATCTTTACCGTTCATGTGAAAAAGTCGCCAGTATTCGCTTAGAACCTGTTCAACATCTCC
>DFWO01000187.1:0-14652 GCA_002380945.1 Methylococcaceae bacterium UBA4132
TAACTATTCTTAATTAACAATGCCAATAATTACAACAGGTTTAAGAATGGCACTTTATGTCTATAAATTTGGCGGCACATTGGATGTGTTAATTTCTACGGGTGAGCAGGTAACTTTGGCGTTATTGAGTATGGCGTATAAAAGAATGCAGTAGTGGCTAATGTTGTGTACCCCCAGCTTTATATGACATCTCCGATAATGAAAGAGGAGGTGGTAAATACGGATAACTGCCTTTACGAATATTGATAAATAATAGTTCGGGCGCACTCATCAATATACCTACTGTACCTGCATGTAGGTTTTCGCCCTCATCAAATGGCAAAGTGAACAAGCCAAATATAGTTTGCGTAATTGCTGTTGCGGTATTGACTGCGCCTAATACGGGACGTAATAACACAGAGTCATCGGTAAAAAATATAAACCACGCATCATCGCTATTGAATGAATACGATGGGCTAGTTAGAGTGCTGATTTCTCGTAGACTTTGCCACGGCTGATTTGCTGACTTTTCCAGTTGTAAGCCGCGATATGAGGGAAACAGTTGACTGTCACTGACGCGGAGTTGGCTTTGTACACTTTGAAACGCCAGCCACGGAATAAAGTTGTAATCGGCGCGAATATGTCCGCCCAAGGGTTGTTCAAGGTGGGTATTAGCAGACTGGGCTAGGCGTAGCGTGGTGCTATTTATTATTGCATCATCTAGGCTACGGAATAATTCGGTAACACAGTTGCGAGTGACTAAATCATAGTGGTTGTGTTGCGCTAATTGTTGATGTAGCTGGGTTTCGTAGTGGTTTAAGTTGGCAAGGGCTTGTTTAAGTTTGGCAACGCTTAAGTTGGGAACACGGTCGATGACTAATGGCACGGGTTTATCAGGTAAGGCTTGTTCACCTACATAACGGATAGCGATGCCTTGCCCCGCTTTGCCCAGTTCAGCATAATGATTAGCAATCATTTCTAAACGGCTGTAAGCCATTTCAGTAAAGTTAGTGCTGGGTTGTGCGGCTAACCACTGTTGTTTAGCGGCTTGTAATTGAGCGGCTAAATTGGGTATTTGTTTGCTTGGTACACGTTGACTATCATCGGCAAAATCATCAATAAATACCCATTGCTGTAAATGCAATGAGGCATCAACTGCCATTAAACGGGCGATATTAATCAGTAGCGCGTAGCCCCAATCAGGACGGTTTGAGTTTAATAACGATAGAATATTGTTTTGTAATGCGTGCTGGAAGTTTTCTAAGTGTTGCGCATCTTTGGGTGTTAATGGTTCGCTTAATGTGATGGTGTTTGCCGTTAATACCGAATCCTGCTGTAATAGCTGTATGGCGTGGCGGGCGGTTTGCACATCTTGATAATGTTCTGTCAACGTATAAACAGGCGTGGCTAACGGTTTTGACCAGTCGCTGGGTGTTAGGGTAGTGATGGCGTTATGCAGTTGCTGAGCGCGTTTGGCGAGAAAATCATTGCCGTAGCTTGTCTTTATCAGTGCCTGCAAACGTTGCAGTGTTGGGTTGACAATCGGTTGTGGATTGGCTTTGAATAAACCTAACCCTTTTATTTGCAACACAGTATTGCTGGGCTGTTCCTGTAAAAGTTGCTGTAAAAATAAACGGTCTTTTTCTACGTTAGCGAGGGCTTTAAACAGTAATTCCTGATTAGCATAGAGCTGATTAAAATGGTCTCGCAAAAGTGTCAGGGTGTCGTCTGAAACGTCAATACGACTGGAATGCAGGGGACGATTCTGTAAGAACCGATAGCTATGATGAAACGAGGCGACATCTTGTTTGATAAGCCGAATATAACCTGAATCAACGTGCTGATAGTGATAAATCTGGTCAGCTAACTGCAAGGCACTATGTCCACCACTGGCGGTGCCTTCGTTAGCTTCCAGATATAGGTAATTAAAGCTGGTCGCAAGCCCTGCCGATGACCAGCTCGCTAATAATAACAGTAGCCCACTAATCCGTTTAATAGCGATTAATCCCGTTTATCGTAGCCTTGTTGAATGGCTTTCATGTTAGTGGCATTGTCATGAGCGAAGTTGTTTTTATAAGTGTCGAAAGTCACACCCGTCGCGCCCGCGCGTTTTAAGCCTTGACCAATGGCAACATAGGTTGAAGATTCTTGTTCCCAGTTGCTAATACCCGCTTTAGCGGCTATATCGCTAATGCCTTTAGCAAAGGAATTGTAATCCGCATTGGCGACTGAAGATTTCACATAAGCCATCGTGTAATCAGATACTTCTTGAGAATATTTTTTGTTAGCTTGTGAATCTGACGATGAGCCACTACTGCTGAGGCTACCTAAGGATTCGGACGACGTTGAACTACTTTTAACACTGTCTGAAAATGAACAGCCTTGTAATAAAAGGAGACTGCTGATTGTTAAAGTCAAAATGGTTTGTTTAATCATAATAGTATTTATAAAAGGGAAGGGTAGTTTAGTTTATCATCATTTTACACGCAGGCTTGAGAGGGCTATTTTGAGGTAATAGAAAATTCAATGAGCTTGCTGGGATCAGTAAAATTATCCAGCCCTAAACTTATCAGACCTTTGCCTTGTAAAATCATGTCTTCGCGGGTAACGCGTATCACACTGCCATTATCAGGTTGAATATAAGTGCCATTGGTACTTTGATCGACGACAATAAATTTGCCAAAACGTAATTCAAAACGAACATGCTGACGGGAGACATAACTATTCTGCACCATCACATCACAGTCATCAGCACGTCCAAAAATAACGGATTTGCGATTTTTATTAACGATGATCTGTTTATCGCCGTAGCGCAAATGGAGTTCATGATAGGTGGTAGGGTCATTGCGGGTAACGGGAATGCTAAAATGAGTATTTTGCTCATCATCATCGTTTTCCCATGCAGCAAGATAGATAAGACATTGTTCTTCTTTGCCTTTAAACTCAGCCGCCATAATTTGGTGGGTTTTAGCTTGCAGTTTGAGCGGCAAGGCATTAACAACCGCTTGCGTCACCATAATTTGATTGGCTCTAGCCGCACTTGCTACCCGCGCGGCGACATTCACCGTGTCACCAAACACATCACCTGCTTCACAAATCACATCGCCATAATGAAAGCCTATACGAATGTGCAAGGTAATGCCGTTCTCAAATTTAGTCTTTGTGACTGAATACTGCATCTCACTTGCAGCACCCAGTGCTTGTTCTGCACTAGGAAAGGTACACATAATTTCATCACCAATGGTTTTAATTAACGTGCCTTGATGAGCTGCAAGCGATGTAACCATGCGAGCAATACAGCTTGCTATCAAGCGACGTGCTAATTCATCGCCAAGATTATCGTATAACTTAGTGCTGCCACAAATATCAGCAAACAGGACGGCAAGTTTAGCGGTATGTTTAGACATAGTTGCAACCAATGTGATGATTCAAGTTTGAAATTACGATTTAGAAACTATTTGGGCTATTTTACGCGTTTCTACACCAATTTCCCTCTTTGTCATTATCTACTAAGCCGCAATGATTTTCTCTACAAAGACACTGACAACAGGCATAATTATTTTTTCTAGCCAGACAGCTTAACCTAATCGCATTTTTTTAAGGGCATAACAATGAAGAAATTTACCCATTCGGATTTTCAAATTCAGTTAGGTGATAGTATTGCCGAACTTGAGCAAGCCTCGCAAATTGAAGTGGTCGTGATTATTAAACAAAAATCGGCAAATTATGAAGATGTGCCATTAGGATTAGGCGCGAATTTGAGCCTGTTGACATTGGGTTATTTATTTTTTGTCGATACCAGCTTTGATGATTATTTAGTTTTTTTTGCTATTCTCGCGGCATTTGGCTTAGGCGTATTATTCGGTTTATTACCAGTGATACAAAGACTGTTAGCAGGAAAAAAACGCAAACAACGCAATGTAGAAATAATGGCGCGGGCATTATTTCAAAAAGGTGGTTTACATCATACCAGTACTAAAGTTGGTACTTTGATTTATATCTCGTTATTAGAAAAAATGGTGTATATCGTTGCTGATAGAGGTGCGCAAATGGCGATTCCTGAACAAGAATGGCAGAATATAACAACCAATTTACAAAGTATTTTTAATACTAAGCATCCCGCTGAATCTTTATTAACAGAACTGGCAAACTGCAAAGATACTTTTCATCGTTATATTCCTGCTTTGGAAAATAATATTAATGAATTACCCGATGATTTGAGTATCGACTTATGAAAAAGATATTCGCTATTTTCTCAGCCATCGTTTTATTAATTACCTTAGCTACATTTTCAATGCCTGATGCACACGCCCGTTTTAGTGGCGGACATTCTTCGCATTCATCAAGTAGTCATTCTAGCAGTCACTCAAGTAGCCATTCCTCTTCATGGGGTAGCCATTCTTCTAGTTATTCATCAGGTCATTCATCGAGTAACGGTCATGTTGATTGGTTCACGCTATTTTTTATCATTATTATAGTATTAGTTATTTTATATATTGTTTGGTTAAGTAACAAAAACCAAACACAAAACATTATTAGTCAAAGTAGAGAACGGCGATTTGATGAAACACAACTAACTAATTTTAAACAACAAGATTCCAATTTCTCGCGGATATTATTTTTAGATTTTGTACACTTACTGTATGTTAAATATTATCGTTTTTATGGCAAAAAAGACTTTGATTATTTAACGCCTTATTTGGATGAAGCAGTACGGCACGATAAAATGCTGGATTTATTAATCAGTAATCAAGTCATTATCATCAGCGAAATTGTCATTAATTCAGTGCGTTTATATTCAATTAATAGCATCGGTGATGAAGACAGCATAGGCGTAGAAATCGAATCGAATTACACCATCCATCCTGCGTTTCATACCCAAGATTCAGGTAAACAACATACCCGTTATGCACGCTCTGAACGGTGGTTTTTTCAGCGTAAAAAAGGCTTGCTGTCTTTAGCACCTGAAAAAATGCAGGCGTTAAGTTGCCCTGCGTGTGGTGCAGCCGCGCATTTTACCGATGCAGGTGAGTGTGAAAGTTGTCGAACCGTGATTATAAAAGGTCAGCAACAATGGTATGTTAAAGACCGTTTTGTCTTAAATCAAAGCGTTGTTGATACGGGCGATTTGGTGGCATATTCTGAAGAACAAGGCACAAATTTACCGACGTTAAGCAGTCCAACGCTATTACAAGAAATCAGTGTATTTGAACAACAACGTGTTGTTGTGTGGTCTGATTATTGGAATATCTTTAAACAAACCATCGTGCAGAATTATTTTTTAGAATTAAATGCTGCATGGACGAATCGCAGTTTAAATAAGGTCAGACATTTGGTTTCTGATCGTTTATATGAAGCGAATAGTTTTTGGATGGAGTTATATAAACAGCAAGGCTGGAGTAATCGCTTAGATGATTTAAAAATCACTGATATTCAATTAATAAAAATTGAATTAGATAAGTATTATGAAACCATTACAGTCAGAGTATTCGCTTCGTGTTTTGATTATACCGAAGATACTAATCATAAAATAATCGGTGGTTCAAATAAAAAACGTCGTGCTTATAGCGAATATTGGACGTTTGCCCGTCGAGCAGGGGTAGAAAAAGCCGAGCCAGTATTTAATATAAATGCGTGTCCACAATGTGGTGCGGCGGCGGATAAAATGGGGCAGAGTGCAATCTGTGAATATTGCGGCTCTAAAATCAGTACAGGTGAATTCTCGTGGGTATTGTTTTTAATTACTCAAGATGAAAATTATTCGGGCTAGTATTATTATTCAGTCCACGAAAAGCACGAAAGACACGAAAAATGGTGGTAGTGCTAAAGACTGAGTGATTGTTTGAACCGTTCGTGGTGAGCTTGTCGAATCAACACAGCCCTTCGAGTGTTCGACAAGCTCACAGCTCAGGGCGAACGATAAATATAAAATATCACTCGCTGTTTGGGACTACCAAAATGGTAATTAATATTTTATCCAACAAGGCAAAAGCTACCTATTTTTCGTGCTTTTCGTGCTTTTCGTGCTTTTCGTACTTTTCGTAAACATTAATCAGTTACTCATAATCCGAGACAGGTGGGCAGGTGCAAACGACATGCCTATCACCGTAGACATTATCAATACGCCCCACGGGTGGCCAATATTTATCATCATGTTGATGATCAGGAAAAAAGGCTTGTTGTCGGGAGTAGGGCAGTGTCCATTCATCTAATAATAGGCGGTGCGTATGCGGCGCGTTGTGGAGTAAGTTATTTTCTGCATCGGCATCACCCGTTTCAATGGCGGTGATTTCCTGCCGAATGGCGATAAGTGCGTCACAAAAACGGTCAATTTCGGTCTTATCTTCGCTTTCAGTCGGTTCTATCATCAAAGTATTGGCGACAGGAAACGATACGGTAGGAGCGTGAAAGCCATAGTCAATAAGGCGTTTGGCTATATCCTCTACCGTAACATTGCAGGTTTTTTTAAATTCATGGCAATCAATAATACACTCATGCGCCACCCAGCCATTTTTGCCCGTGTATAAAATTGGGTAGTAAGGGGCTAAACGTTTGGCAATGTAATTGGCGTTTAAAATAGCCACCAGCGTAGCACGTCGTAAACCTGCCGCGCCCATCATGGCGATATATGCCCAAGAAATGGTGTACAAACTGGCTGAACCCCACGGCGCAGCGGATACTGTGCCGATAGTGCCGTGTATAGTTTTAGCGGGATTAACGCCTTCAACAACAGGATGATCAGGCAGAAAAGGCGCGAGATGGGCGCACACACCAATCGGTCCAACACCTGGTCCGCCGCCACCGTGTGGAATACAAAAGGTTTTATGTAGATTAAGATGAGCAACGTCTGCGCCGATGTTTCCTGGTCTACTGAGTCCGACTAGCGCGTTAAAGTTAGCCCCATCTAAATAAACCTGCCCGCCATATTGATGAATTAGGTCACATATCGAGCGGAAAGATTCTTCATAAACGCCATGTGTAGACGGGTAGGTAATCATTAACGCGGCTAACGTGTCTTGATATTCACTGACCTTAGCGTGTAAATCATCCAAACTGATATTACCGTGTTCATCACAGGCGACCACTACCACTTTAAGACCTGCCAGTGTTGCACTGGCGGGATTTGTACCGTGTGCTGAGGCGGGGATTAAGCAAATATCACGCTGTGCTTGTCCTCTGACTTCATGATATTTACGAATCACTAATAGCCCTGTGTATTCGCCTTGTGAACCAGCATTAGGTTGTAAGGAAAAAGCCGTAAAACCCGTTAGGTCACATAACATATCTTCCAATTCGGTAAATAATTGTTGATAGCCGTGCGTTTGATACAGCGGCGCGAACGGGTGCAAACCATTGAACTCATAATAGGAAATGCTTTGCATCTCGGTTGCTGCATTGAGCTTCATGGTGCATGAGCCTAGCGGTATCATAGAACGATCTAAGGCAATGTCACGGCTGGCTAAGCGGCGCATATAGCGCATCATTTCTGTTTCTGAATGATAAAGTGCAAACACGGGATGTTGCAGGATGGCATCGTTACGCCATAGCTCAGCGGGAATACAGTCAATTAGGCTTGCATCCAAGGTATTGATGTCAGGCATATTCGCGGTGGCAGTGGCAAATGCGTGCCAAACGGCGCGTAAATTAGAGCGCGTGGTGGTTTCATCTAAAGAAATGCCGATGTGATCAGCATCAATAATGCGTACATTAATCTTTGCTTCATCTGCGCGGGCGGCAATACCTTTGGCACGGTTTGGCGTGTGAATGACGATAGTATCAAAATAACAACGACTGATAACCTCATGCCCTAATTGAGTAAGACCTGCAGCTAGAATTTGCGTGTAACGGTGTACCCGTCCTGCAATCAAACGTAAGCCTTCTGCACCGTGATACACCGCATAAAAACCTGCAATAACGGCAAGTAATACTTGCGCCGTACAAATATTACTGGTGGCTTTATCACGGCGAATATGTTGCTCACGGGTTTGTAATGCCATGCGTAAGGCTATTTGTCCGTGGCTATCTTTAGAAACTCCGATAATACGACCAGGTATGGAGCGTTTATAGTCATCTTTAGTGGCAAAAAATGCTGCATGAGGACCGCCATAACCCATCGGTACACCAAAGCGTTGTGAGCTGCCCACGACAATATCAACTCCAAATGCCGCAGGTGGTTTCAGTAACACAAGGCTTAACAAATCAGCCGCCACGGTTACCAACGCTGATTTAGTATGAGCAATCGCCGTGATGTCGCTGAGGTCTTTTATTTCACCTTTAGAATTAGGATACTGCACGAGCAGGGCAAAAAAATCCTGTTGCGCTAAATCCTGATAAGGGTCGGCAATAATGACTTGATAACCTAAAGAATGAGCGCGGGTTTTAACCACGGCAATCGTTTGTGGGTGACAATCTTTATCGACCACGATGCAGTTGCTGGTATTGGTGGATAATCGCCGTGACATACTGATGGCTTCTGCCGCCGCTGTTGCTTCATCCAGTAATGACGCATTTGCCAATTCCATGCCCGTTAAATCAACAATCATTTGCTGAAAATTTAATAAGGCTTCTAAGCGTCCTTGACTGACTTCTGCTTGATAGGGAGTGTAAGCGGTGTACCACGCTGGATTTTCTAGCACATTGTGTTTAATGACGGCTGGCATGATAGTGTCGTAATAGCCCATGCCAATCATAGACGTGAATACTTTGTTACGCGCTCGAATGTTGCGCAGATATTTAATGACTGCCCGCTCGCTAATCGTTTCGGTCAGTCTTAGCGGCTCATCATTCAGAATATTGGCAGGAATTGCTTGGGTAATAATATCTTCCAGTTCATTCACGCCCAGTTCTGACAACATGGCTTTAATTTGCTGTGGATTAGAACCGATGTGGCGGTTGACAAAATTACCGCGCATTTCCAGTTGATTCAAACTAGGGCTAAGGCTTGACATGATGTTTACCTCTGATAGCGATGGGGAATAAAGGGTAATTTAGTCACCGTAATGGCAATTTTTTGGTCACGGACAGTGGCGTATAAGGGATTGCCTGATTCAAGTGCGTGACGGTTAAGCAATGCCATGGCAATGGGTTTGCCTAAACTGGGCGAAAAACTGCCGCTGGTGACATGACCAATAAGTTTGTCTTCGCTATCAGTGATAATACTGCCGTCTCGAACAGGTATTTTGCTATCCACTAACAGACCAACGCGGATTTTTTCTGCACCTTGCTGACATTGTTGCAAAATATTATTAGCACCCAGAAACTGGCTGGTATCTTTTCTAATTAACCATTGTAGCCCCGCTTCTACAGGAGTGATGGTTTCATTGAGTTCATGCCCATACAGACATAATCCCGCTTCTAAACGTAAGGTATCTCTCGCACCTAAGCCTATCGCTTCAACCTCATCTTCGGCAAGCAATAAACGGGCGAGGGCTTCGGCATGTTGATTGGCGAGTGAAATTTCAAAACCATCTTCGCCCGTATAACCGCTACGGCTGATATGACAAGCTATGCCGTTTATGTCCGCTGTACAGGCGTGCATAAAGCGTAGTTGGGCGGCTTTGGGGGAAAATTTTTCCATAATGCGAGCTGCCCCAGAACCTTGTAAGGCAATTAATGCCTGCTCAGGCAGTTCTTTGAATTCGCAGTGGGTAGAGAGGTGGGTTTTTAAATGGGCAAAATCTTTATCTTTGCAGGCGGCATTGACAATCAGCATCAGTCCTGCGTCGGTGCGCGTCACCATAATGTCATCAATAACACCGCTATCATGATTAGTTAACACGGTGTATTTTTGTTCACCCACCTTAAGATTGCTAAGTATGCTGGGGGTGAGTTGCTCAAGTTCATCAGCGGCAGTATCGCCTAAAATCAGGCATTGCCCCATGTGGGAAATATCAAAAAAACCTGCGTGCTGACGGCAATGCAGATGCTCTTGAATAATACCTAGTTTGTATTGGACGGGCATAAGATAACCCGCAAAACCAACCATTTTGGCAGCCAGTTCAAGGTGTAGCGAATAAAGCGGCGTTTGTTTTAACATAGTGACACGCTATTTTTCTAAGGTAAGCGGTAAAAAGCCCAAACTGTCTTAAAGGTTGGGCTTTCTTGTATCAGGTAATGGGCTTACTTACGTCCGCCCATTTGTCACATTATTAATCAAAGTACGGTGTTCATGTAAAGACCTTGCAGTGCAACATCTTTAGTTTTTATCAATCACTTTTAGGGCGACCAAATCTTAATGCTAACGAAGAACGCTCGCGTGCTTCGCAAACTACAATACTACGCGCCTGTACAGGCTGAGTTTCACTCTTGATTAACGGTTGTTTTTTCCATTCGATTATATCGTTAGGCGATGGGGCGGCGGTGTCCATTGCCAAATACCAGCGGCGTTGAGCGATGACAGGTAGCGGTGCATCAATCGCCTGATCAGACATATTAATAATAACATGTAAATCTTCTTCGCCCTGTGCATAACCTGCAAGGGTAAACGCCAGAACTTGTGATTCAGGGTCATGCCACAGGGGTTCATTCAACTGCAAGCCATGCCAAGCAATATCAGGAATGCCACGTGTCACATCAATTCGACCTGTTAAATAACGTGGACGTGCTAAACAGCGATGACGATGACGAAACGCGCTAAGTTCACGCACGAAACGCAACATCTCTTTATTAGCTTCGCTGAGTTCCCAGTTTAACCAAGACGTTTCATTGTTTTGACACCACGCGTTATTGTTACCGTTTTGGCTATGTAGAAACTCATCGCCTGCCAGAAACATGGGTACGCCTTGGCTTAGAAACAAAATTGCCATGAAATTACGCGCTTGTTTGCGGCGTAGTGCTAATACATGAGGATCATCTGTTACACCTTCTACGCCACAGTTCCAGCTTAAATTGTCGTTAGTGCCATCACGATTTTCTTCACCATTTGCCATGTTGTGCTTGTCATTGTGACTAACTAAATCCCATAACGTGAAGCCATCGTGACAGGTGATAAAGTTGACACTGCTAGAGGGTAGGCGATGATCGTCGGCGTACAAATCGCTACTACCTGTCATGCAGGTGGCTACTTCATCGACTAAACCACGATCGCCGCGTACAAAGCGGCGCATGACATCACGGTAGCGACCATTCCATTCTGCCCAACGCGTGCCAGGAAATGAACCGACTTGATACAAACCTGCTGCATCCCATGCTTCAGCGATAATGGGGGTATTAATTAATGAGCGTGATAATTCAATACTCCAAGGCAGGGACGGATTGGCAAGCACTTCGCCGTCTTCACCGCGTGTAAAAACACTGGCAAGGTCAAAACGAAAGCCATCGACCCCCATTTCATTGACCCAATATTCCAGACAGTGAACTAAGAAGTGCGTGACTAAAGGGTGATTACAGTTAATGGTATTACCACAACCTGTGTAATCACGGTAATGCAGGCGGTCATGAGTACGGTGATAAAAAATATCGTCTAATAAAGCTTTAAAATGAATAGTCGGGCCACCATTGCCGCCTTCGCTGGTGTGATTGAAAACCACATCCAATAACACACCAATATCCGCATCATGTAATGCTTGCACGAGTTCTCTAAATTCATGGACAGGATCAGAGGTTGCACAATAACTGGGATGGGGCGCGTAAAAGCCATAGGGGCTATAACCCCAATAATTTTCATGACCTAGATTAATGACACCTTCGGGCGCATCTTGTTCATCAAACGCCATGACAGGCAGTAATTCGACATGTGTAATACCAAGGGCTTTGAGATAAGGAATTTTTTCAATTAGCCCTTTAAAGGTGTTGGGGTACTTTACTCCTGATGTCGGGTGTCGAGTAAATCCACCGACATGAACTTCATAAATAATCGCACCTTCCAGTGACTTTGGCTTAACAGGTAAATGAGCTGGTGTATGGCGTAAATCAATGACAATGCCGCGTAAACCATTACAAGCCTTTTGCACTGCAAGACTACGCTGCCATTTTTTATCACTGACCGCTCGCGCCCAAGGATCCAATATTTCCCACCATGAGCCATCAGGTTTTTGTACGCGCCATGTGTAATATGTACCGACAGGCAGTTTTTTAACAGCGACGTGCCATGAAAAAAACGTCCGTTGCTGTTCTATATCGAGCGTAATCACCTGCATAGGTTCATCGCAATCTGCGGTTTCGTACAATAGCAATTCGACGGCTATAGCCTCACGGCTAAAAATAGAAAAATTAGTTTCTTCTGGACTCCATGACGCACCAGAAGGAGATCGGGAGCCGATATGTGTTACAAAACGTGGAGTTGTGCGCATAATTGTATTCCATCAGTAGTTGTCAGCCGTGTGTACCACGGTCTTGTTATAAAACAGAAAAAAGATGTATTGTACAGTCTACGAGACGATTTGTATGAAAATAGCAACATAACAGTATAACATTGGTTTTATAAGACACTTATCAACAGGCAGTGTACAATTCAAACTTATTGTTATTTTTGAAGTTTTTTCTATGATCCCCGCACCTAATCTATTCAGTTATCGCCCATACTGGGCAAAGCGTTTTGGTATTTCACCCGTATTACCCATGAGCAAAGCAGAAATGGACGAGCTAGGTTGGGATAGTTGTGACATTATTCTTGTTACGGGTGATGCCTATATTGACCACCCCAGTTTTGGCATGGCGTTAATCGGTCGTTTACTTGAAGCGCAAGGCTTTCGCGTCGGCATTATTTCGCAGCCTGATTGGACAAACGCCAATGATTTTAAAAAATTAGGTCGTCCGAATCTATTTTTTGGTGTGACAGGCGGTAACATGGATTCGATGGTCAATCGTTACACATCTGACAAAAAAATCCGTTCTAATGATGCTTATACACCTGATGGCGCGGCAGGAAAACGCCCAGACCGTGCGGTTAATGTCTATTCACATCGTTGCCGTGAAGCCTATAAAGATGTGGCTATTATTATTGGTGGCATTGAAGCCAGTTTACGTCGTATTGCCCATTATGATTATTGGTCGGATACCGTGCGTAAGTCCGTATTGTTAGACTCTAAAGCTGATTTATTAGTGTATGGCAATGCAGAACGGCAAGTGGTTGAGATCGCCCACCGCTTAGCCAATGGTGAAAAAATCACCGAATTAACAGACATACGCGGCACGGTGCATTTCGTAAAACAAATCCCCGATGGTTACGCGCTGAAAGATTCTAGCGATATTGATAAAGTGGGTGCAGTGCAGCCGCCACAAAATCCCTATCAAGAG
Source organism: Methylococcaceae bacterium UBA4132 (assembly GCA_002380945.1). Taxonomy (GTDB): domain Bacteria; phylum Pseudomonadota; class Gammaproteobacteria; order Methylococcales; family Methylomonadaceae; genus UBA4132. The sequence continues at coordinate 13,216 of DFWO01000187.1, forward strand.
CAACCCGCTTGCGAAACCAACACGCTCGCAAATCCTGCTGAACAGCCCCTCACGCCCACCATTCGTGTGCTACGCGCTAAAACCGTGATTCGGCTACCCGCTTATGAAGCCGTTAAAGATGACCCTATTCTGTATGCTCACGCCTCCCGCGTCATGCACGGCGAAACCAATCCACACAATGCGCGTCCGTTAATCCAACAACACGGCACACGACAACTGTGGGTAAATCCACCACCCATGCCGTTAACCACCAAAGAAATGGATGGCGTATTTGACCTGCCTTACTCGCGCGTGCCGCATAAAGAATATGGCGAGGCTAATGTTCCGGCGTTTGAGATGATTCAACATTCCGTCAACATCATGCGCGGCTGTTTTGGCGGCTGTACATTTTGTTCCATCACTGAACACGAAGGGCGCATTATTCAAAGCCGTTCCGAAGATTCCATTATTAAAGAAATTGAAGCCATCCGCGACACTTCGCCCAATTTTACAGGACATATTTCCGACTTAGGCGGACCTACGGCGAATATGTATCGCCTCGCCTGTAAAGATGAAAAAATCGAAGCCGCGTGTCGTAAACCGTCTTGCGTTTATCCGTCTATCTGCCCAAATTTAAACACTGACCACGCACCACTCATTAAGCTCTATCGCCGAGCGCGGGCATTAAAAGGCATCAAAAAAATCTTTATCGCCTCAGGTTTACGCTACGACTTAGCCGTTGAATCACCCGAATATGTCAAAGAATTAGTCACCCATCATGTCGGTGGTTATTTAAAAATTGCCCCAGAACACACGGAAAAAAACGTGTTATCGAAAATGATGAAGCCTGGTATGGGAACGTACGATCGTTTCAAAGAAATGTTTGATAAATACTCCAAAGAAGCGGGTAAAGAACAATACCTGATTCCTTACTTTATCGCCGCGCACCCTGGTACGACTGATAACGATATGCTCAACTTAGCCTTATGGCTAAAAGCCAATGGTTTCAGAGCCGACCAAGTACAAGCGTTTTTACCGTCACCGATGTCCATTGCCACCGCAATGTATCATTCAGGTAAAGACACGCTACACAAAGTCAGCCGTAGCGTTGAAGACATTCCTATACCCAAAAGTTTTAAACAACGCCGCTTACACAAAGCCTTTTTACGTTATCACGACCCAAAAAACTGGCCATTATTGCGTGATGCTCTAAAAGCAATGGGGCGTGCTGATTTAATCGGTAATGGTAAAAAACATTTAATACCGTCTTTCCAACCTAAAGGCACATTGGAAACACCTGAGAAAATTCAAGCATTTAAGACCAAATACACAGGCTTTCCACAGGACAAACAAAAAAGAAACTCACCACCTGCGTTTAAAAAGCAAAAAAATTATTCAAAAGGGCTAGGCAAACAAAATTAATTGTGTATAATGTCCGCTTCTTTGCTGGTGTAGCTC
>DFWO01000187.1:14899-15384 GCA_002380945.1 Methylococcaceae bacterium UBA4132
CCCATCTCCAGCTCCAAAGAATTCGAAGTCTTAGGTTGTCATGACCTAAGGCTTTTTTATTGCGAGTCACTTTTGTATTGTTGCTTATGTTTCCTGTATGTAAATTGACAGATAGTTTGCTATGAATTATACGAATTAACAGCCGTTACCCTTCAAAAAATAACCTTTAAACCACCTAAAATTCCGAATCAACAACTCAAATGATTCCTTTCTGGTATCACCAGTTTGCGCCAATCCTCTACTGTACTTAATAGACAATTGTTCCATTGCTAGTTAGACCTGTAAAAACCCCTCTCATAGCAGGTACATCGATAAAATTAGACGTTCCTGCCGATTTGAATTTCGTTATTTTTTCTGGGTACACTGTATCATGGTACGCTGTAAAAACCACCACAACACCTCCTATTATTCTTTTGGACAGTATTACTCTGTTTTGATGTGGTATCAACTGGTTTTTGTACTAAAACTAAACAACCACCAGCTAA
>DFWO01000005.1:0-2253 GCA_002380945.1 Methylococcaceae bacterium UBA4132
TGTCAATGCGTAACTTCTATATAATATCAATGTTAAAATTTAAATTACACTAAAAATCACCTATTTAACCCACCAGAAAAAGACCGTTACCCAATAATTTTTACTATTTAAAATAGCCATTTTAATTAAAAGGAAAACATATATGACAATAAAAACCGAGTCAGTAAAAAATAATTTTCAATGGATGGATATTGCAAAAGGAATAGGTATAACTCTAGTCGTTATTGGACATTTTAATCCTGAATCATCGCCTCATTACTGGGTTGTCATAAATGAATTTATTTATTCATTTTACATGCCATTATTTTTCATAATGTCTGAATACTTATACAATCATGGAAAATATTCTTATCGCGATTTAATGGAGAATAAAAAAAGCGGTTATTATATCCATTTGTCACCATTGCCATTCTATTTTTTCTAATTAAAATGATAGCGGGCAAGCTTGTTAATTTAGATCATCCTGTTGATATTAGTCATTTATCCATCTTGCTGACGCATCCGATGCAATCTTATATGCCATTGCTTTGGTTTGTTCATGCGTTATTCTTAATCTTCGCCGTTTATCCGCTATTGCGACGATTTCTGAATAATTCAATTATAATTTTATTTTTTGTCGCGCTGACTTCTATTGTTGGCTCAGACTATCCTGTATTTGGCAAAGCATTTGCCAATATGCCCTTCTTTATAATAGGTGTTGTTTTACGGGAAAATGTAAAATTATCAACTGTAGCAGTCGGTGCTAACTGGCGTTATGTTATTGCTTCTTTGTTGCTATTTTTACTGAGTTATGCAATAAAAATCTCATTTCCTATTGCGCCTATGTATGACAATCTTTTGATGTTCTTTATCGGTGCTTTAGGCTCGATATTTATTATTAATATCAGCCATTCACTCTCTACCTACGGTAACAGAAGAATTAATGATGTATTATTATTGGTAGGCTACTGTTCAATGACAGTTTATCTATTTCACACGTTATTTGAGAGCATGGTTAAGATAGCGTTTATTCAGGTATTTAAAGATATTGAAATACCGTTTGAATTGATAGCGTTTTCTGCGATTATATGTGGAATAATTTTTCCGATTATTATGGAAAAATTCTTATTAAGAAGATATTGGTTTACCAGAAAATTTATACTGGGCATAGATTGATAAAAACAGAGTGTCCTACCGTGCATTCATTATTTACATGGTAGGACAAATTAATTTGATTGCTTGTGCTATTGTTTGGTATAAAAAATATAATCCGCTGAATAAGCAACTGACTTTTCCATACCCAAATGATTACCGTCACAGCCAGCAACAGGCGGCAAACCACCGCGTGTTTTCACTCGTTGAATAAAATTACTATTGGCAAACACGCCTGCACCATGATGATTAACCGCCTCCAACAACAACCACGCCACTGCTGAATCAGGCTCTACATCCGCTTTTTTCAATAATCCCCCTGTCACGCGGCTACCGTCCTGATAAGTCCATTCGGGTCCTGCCGTATGACTACCTGCGACACGCCCTGTCTCATCAAACAACTGTGCCTCAGGTTTTTGCCACTGCCATGAATACACACCTTGTTGGCTGATGCACTGATAAACCTGCTCACCTTTAGCGTGCAGTAATAAAATCTGCTGATAACCGCTCGGCACAGTAATCTCTTCAGGGATAATGCTTTGAGCGCAAACAACAGCGGGTAACAACAGCCATAAACACGCTATTTTTTTCAACATAATAGTTCCTATAACACTGTCACAATCAACGCGAATACAAACACAAAAATAACGAACAGGCTGAATTTACCTGTTAAAGATAATCCTGTCCAAAATTGCTTACATTCCTCCAGCACCGCTTGCTTTCTATCGGTCGCACCCCAGATTTTTTGCCACCGCCCACGCCAGGAATGCGCTGCTTCATAAGCCTCTTCTTCGGCAAGCAACTCAGCAATGGTTGGGTAAAATGCCCCACACGCAGGACAGCGCGTCTCTGTTTTGCTACGTTCATGACCACAGGATGGACAGTTATTCATAAGATACTCCTAGGCATAGCATTATGGACGCGTAGCGCGTCCATAACAGTGTTAAATTACTTTTTGGTGAAGTAAAAATAAGTGCCGAATTTTGGGTCTTTTAAAACCATTGTAGTATCGGTTTTTTCTACCAATGAATACTCATCAAACTTACCCACACGACCTGGAACACCCACTTTTAAGTTACCGTTTTCAATGACAAAATCGACAGGTGCGGAATCATAAGGATT
>DFWO01000005.1:2558-15763 GCA_002380945.1 Methylococcaceae bacterium UBA4132
TCTTGTGGCGATTTTTTGGTGTATTCCAACAACCAGCTGCCCTCAACTTCCTGTTCAGACTTTATCGCCTCAGCGCAAGCAATTGTACTTGCAAACAACAGGGGCAAAACCAATAACGCATTTATTTTTTTCATAATTTTTTCCTCAGGTTAAGAAAGAACATATAAGGTGTTTTGCTAAAACACGCTATTTCGCAATAGCACAGTTATTGTACAAGAAACCGTAGCTTATGAATGGGCTTTACTATTAATCCAGTCATTAGCGAAGCACTGTAGGTTAAAGCTAGCGACAGAGGTGTTAGCTGCAAAGTAGCGCGAATTAGACCTTTCAGGTTTTGAAAACCAGAAAGGTCTAAAGCCTAAACCATATCTTTAAGCTTATACAGCAACGCCAATGCTTCTCTGGGGCTTATTTCATCGGGGTTTAGATCTTTTAGTTTGTCCACCACAGGGTGAACATCTTTTACTGAAAATAAATCCAGTTGTTGTGTACCTGTTCCCGCTTGCTGTTCCAGATAGGCGTTATCTTCCAGTTGGCGTAATTTGAGTTTGGCTTTGTCTATGACTGAACGCGGCACACCTGCGAGAGCGGCGACTTGCAAGCCGTAGCTTTGACTTGCCGCACCGTTCTTCACTGCGTGTAAAAAAATAATTTTATCACCGTGTTCCATTGCATCTAAATGCACGTTTTCAATACTGCGTTGTTCATCGGCTAGCGTGGTCAGTTCAAAATAATGAGTGGCAAACAGGGTGAAAGCTTTAGTCGTTTTGGCAAGATAATCCGCACAGGCATACGCCAGCGATAAGCCGTCAAAAGTACTGGTACCGCGTCCAATTTCATCCATTAGAATTAAACTTTTCGCAGTGGCATTGTGCAGAATATTAGCTGTTTCGGACATTTCCACCATGAAGGTAGAACGTCCGCTGGACACATCATCCGATGCACCGATGCGGGTAAAGATTTTATCTATCGTGCCGATGGTGGCAGATTTTGCGGGAACATAACTGCCGATATGCGCCATTAACACGATGAGCGCGGCTTGGCGCATATATGTTGATTTTCCACCCATGTTCGGACCTGTAATCACCAACATTCGGCGGCTATTTGAGAGGTTTAAATCATTGGGGACAAAGGGAATATCGGACACTTGTTCAACCACTAAATGCCGACCGCCTTCGATGTTTATGCCTGATTTAGTCACTAACGTGGGTTGCGCTAAATCCAAACTATCAGCGCGTTCGGCAAAATTAACCAACACATCCAGTTCTGCCAACGCAGTCGCGCAGTGTTGCAAGGGAATTAAATCAGTCGCGATGGTGGTGAGTAGTTGTTCATACAAAAATTTTTCAAAGACTAGGGATTTATCTATAGCACTCAGGACTTTATCTTCAAAGGCTTTGAGTTCTTCGGTGATATAACGCTCCGCGCCTTTTAAAGTTTGTTTGCGCGTGTAATGTACGGGGACTTTTTCCGAATGTAAGCGGGAAATTTCGATGTAATAACCGTGGACGCGGTTGTAATTTACTTTTAAATTTAAACCTGTGGCGGCTTTTTCGCGGGCTTCTAAATCAATCAGAAACTGGTCGGCGTTTTGGCTTAAGTTTCTTAGGTCGTCTAATTCTTGGTTGTAACCTTCAGCAATTACGCCGCCGTCACGAATCAAGACAGGTGGATTGTCGATAATGGCAGCTTGTAATAACGCGGCTAACGCGGGTTGTTCGCCAATTTGTTGGCTTAAGCGGTTAAGTTGTGGATTGTCACTGGCGGCTAAGGTGGTTTGTAAATCGGGCAGAACAGCCAAGGTATTACGCAACACCAGCAAATCACGCGGACGGGCAGATTTTAACGCGATACGCGAGCTGATACGTTCAATATCACCTACATGACGTAAATGCGTTTGTACGGTTTGATGTAAACGATTAGTTAGCAGGCTATCAATACAGGCGTAACGGTGTTTGAGTATGCTTTGATCGCGTAAAGGACGGTGTAACCAACGCCGTAAACAACGACTGCCCATTGCGGTGACAGTGTTATCGAGTACGCCAAATAGCGTGTGTTGGATTTGCCCAGACGGGTGAAAATCCAGTTCTAAATTACGGCGACTGGCAGCGTCTAATAGAATAGTGTCGTTGCTGCTTTCGGTGGTGATGCCTTGAATATGCGGCAACGCACTTTGTTGGGTATCTTTGACATAGTGTAATAACGCACCCGCAGCGGCAATGGCGGCGGTTAAATTATCACAACCATAGCCTTTTAAATCGACAGTGTTGAATTGTTTTAACAACTGTTGCCGCGCACTTTCACTATCAAAATGCCAAACAGGGCGGCGGCATAAACCTGTGCGCTGTTTTAAACTGACAGGCAAACACCAATCTTCGCTGTATAACAATTCAGCAGGATTCAGGCGTTCAATTTCACTGAGTAACAGTGATTCGGCAGTGACTTGTTGCAGAATAAATCGCCCGCTGGTTAAGTCTAAACTTGCCAGTCCATAGTGTTGTTCTAAGGCGCACACGGCAACTAATAAATTATCTTTTTTATCTTCCAGTAATGCGTCATCGGTAACGGTGGCAGGTGTTACCACGCGCACGACTTTACGTTCAACTGGCCCTTTACTGGTTGCAGGATCGCCGATTTGTTCGCACATGGCAACAGACTCACCATTGCGTAATAATTTAGCCAGATAAGCTTCGGCGGCATGATAAGGCACACCAGCCATCGGAATGGCTGAACCTGCCGATGAGCCACGACTGGTGAGCGTTATATCCAATAATTGCGCCGCTTTTTTGGCATCATCAAAAAACAATTCATAAAAATCACCCATGCGATAAAACACCAGCGTTTCAGGGTATTGGGCTTTGATGCGTAAATATTGCTGCATCATCGGGGTATGCGGGTTTTGCTCTATACTCATGGTTTTTTTAGACAGGGGAAAAAAATGGATGCTGAATTACTGGCATTGGCAACACAACTTGGGCAACACTTGCAAGCGAACGGCAAGATGATTGCCACCGCCGAATCATGTACAGGCGGTGGCATTGCGCAAATTATTACCGAAATCGCGGGCAGTTCTAAGTGGTTTGACCGAGGTTTTGTAACTTATAGCAATCTGTCTAAAGTACAAATGCTGGCGGTCAATCCTGCTACTTTAGACACATTCGGCGCGGTGAGCGGACAAACCGCGCTGGAAATGGTACGCGGTGCATTGCTATACAGTGCGGCAGATTGCGCTATTGCCGTGACAGGCATTGCAGGACCTGACGGTGGCAGCTTAGAAAAACCAGTTGGTACGGTATTCATTGCACGGTGTTATAAGCATGAAACCGCGAATGTCATCAGAAAACAATTTGTGGGGAATCGACATCAAATAAGAACGCAAACAATAAAAACTGCGCTGGAATGGCTGTTGTTATAAAGCGAGGTCTTGTTTCATCGTAAGGCTAATAAAACCTACTATTAAAAGCCAAACTCAGAATCATCAAAGTCTTCAAATTGTTCTTTTAAACGTTTCTTTTCCCAATAAATTTCAATTTTTCGACGTGCATCTCGTTTGACAGTATCTTCATCGAGATTAACAGGTGGTACATATTCCCCGTCAAAAATATCATCGTCATCCGCATCGGGTTCAGCGGTAGTCTGTGCGCTGACCTTAGGCGCGGACTTAGTAGTTGTTTTAGTCATGGTTAAATGCTCCATTTGTGTGTTTTTTTAAATCCTATCATAATCGCTTATAAAGCAAAAAATAATATTGTCATAATCTAGGATTTAACAAAAACGCTCAGAATTAATCTTAATTTTTGCCAGTAGCCACTATTAACAAGCGCAATGATGGGGGATGTTATCCACTATTCAAGTCATCCTAGCAAATACTCAAAAGAACGCATTGTTTTATTAGCATAGCAACACCTAGAATGAATTAAAATGCTCTTATTAAATTCATGTAGAGTTCTGCTCATGCCCGTTAAAAAAACGATTACTCCTGATAAGCCTTCTGTTTCTAAAAATACCTTTCCTATTGTCGGCATTGGTGCATCGGCTGGTGGTTTAGAAGCGTTCGAGCAGTTTTTTCATCATACGCCTGTCGATAGTGATATGGCGTTTGTATTAGTGCCGCATCTTGATCCTAGTCACGCCAGTTTACTCACTGAAATTTTGCAACGTGTCACCACGATGCCTGTGATTGAGGCAACGAATCAAATGCCTGTTCAGCCGAATCATGTTTATATCATTCCACCGAATCGTGACATGGAAATCTCTCATGGAGAACTGCAACTCAGCATACCGACTGTAGCGCGTGGGCAACGCTTACCCATTGATAGTTTTTTGCGTTCATTGGCTGAAGATCAGCAAGAAAAAGCTATCGGCATCATTCTATCTGGCACAGGTACTGACGGCACACAAGGAGCGCGAAGCGTACTCGGTGCGGGCGGTATTACCCTAGTGCAAGAACCTAGCACGGCCAAATATGACGGTATGCCCTGCAGTGTTATTCATGCAGGTTATGCCACCCATATTCTGCCTGTTGAGCAAATGTGGGAGACACTGCACGCCAGTCTTCGTAATCTTGTTCTCACTGACATACCTATCCTGCCCGAGCAAACAAGCGCAGGTGGTATAAAGCGCGTGCTAATTCAACTGCGTGCTATTACAGGTCATGACTTTTCATTATATAAACAAAGCACTATTCATCGACGTATCGAACGACGTATGTTGCAACACTCTATTGATGATATTGACGTTTATACACGTTTTCTCAAAGAAAACCCCAGCGAAGTTCATGCCTTGTTCAGAGAATTGCTGATTAATGTTACCAGTTTTTTTCGTGATTCAGACGCGTTTAATGTGTTGCAAAAAGAAGTTCTGCCCTATTTGTGTAAAGATAAAACTGATGATGCAGAGTTTCGCGTTTGGGTGGCAGGTTGCTCAACAGGTGAGGAAGCCTATTCGATTGCCATACTACTCCGCGAACTAATGACGGAAACACGGCAAGATTTTAGAGTGCAGATTTACAGCACTGATCTCGATGATGACGCGATTCCCATCGCACGAGCTGGTTTTTATCCATTGAACATTGCTCAAGATGTTACGCCAGAGCGGCTACAGCATTTTTTTATCAAAGAAGAGACAGGGTATCGAATAAAAAAAGAAATCCGCGAAATGGTGGTGTTCGCCATTCAAAATGTCATTAAAGACCCGCCGTTTACTAAACTTGATTTACTGAGTTGCCGTAACTTAATGATTTATTTGGGTCATGAATTACAAAATCGCCTGATTCCGACCTTTCATTACGCCCTTAAACCTAATGGTATACTGTTTCTGTCACCCTCAGAGGGTATCGGCAATCATACTGAACTCTTTTCAGTCTTCAACCGCAAATGGAAATTTTACCGTGCTATGCCGTCACATAGCTCTACTCAGATGCTAATAAACGCGCCATCACTATTGACAGAAAAATCCAATGAATATGTCACGGAGAAAGTTATCAAACCTCTCAAAGAAATCAACTTTTCTGACTACGCGCCAAAGATGCTGGCGCAATTTTTCGCCCCCGCATCGGTGATTACTGACCTTAAGGGGGACATTCTCTATGTGCATGGTGATACAGGTAAATACCTACGCCCTGCACCAGGTGACGCTACCCTCAACATCATTGAAATGGCACGCGAAGGACTGGCTATAGAATTGCGTTCTGCAATTCACGCAACCACCAATAATGAAAAACTCACCTTGAACCGAGTATTGCAAGTTAAAACCAATGGCGGATTTACCACGGTTAACTTGACTGTGCGTCCATTGCTGGATGCAACAGGCTCTCATAGTCAATTGCTAGTGAGTTTTCTGGATATTCCCACGCCTAAACCAGCGCGTAAACGTACCGTTAAATCCGCTGAATCACAGCGTATCGAAGAATTGGAACGTGATTTAGTCTACTTAAAAGAAAGCTATCAGGTCAGTCTCGAAGAACAACAGGCAGTCAACGAAGAACTTAAATCCACCAATGAAGAAATGCAGTCCACCAATGAGGAACTACAATCGACTAACGAAGAATTAGAAACCTCCAAAGAAGAATTACAATCAGTCAACGAAGAACTCATCACCGTCAATTCAGAACTGCAAGCCAAAATTGAGCAACTCGCCGACATACAGAATGATATGAAAAACTTGCTGGATAATATTAATGTCGGCATTATTTTTCTGGATAGACAGTTGGTCATTCGTCGTTTCACGCGTGAAGCAACGCGGATTTACCGGCTGATTACCAGCGATGTAGGACGACCTTTAAATGACATTAAATGTGTGGTGGCCATTGATGATTTGCTTGTTGCTGCGCAACGGGTACTGGACTCACTGATTCCCTATGAACGAGAAATACACATTGATAGTGATACTTGGCTACTGGCGCGTATTCAACCTTATCGCACGCTCAATAATATGATTGATGGTGTCGTATTAACTTTCACCGATATTACCTCACGCATTAAAGCGATAGTAATCGAAGAAGCACTGGTTGTGGCTGAAAGCATCGTTAATACCATCCGTGAACCTTTTGTTGTTCTCGATAATCATTTGAAGGTGCTGTTTGCCAGTGAGTCCTTTTATGTACAATTTCAACTCAAACAGGCAGATACGATAAATCAGCAAATTTACCAGCTTGGCAACCCGCCGTGGGATAACGCCACCTTGCATGAATTACTAGATAGCGTACTATTACATAATCAAGCCATTGAAAATTATGTATTGGAATATGATTTGCCTGATAGGGTGTATCAAAAAGTGTTACTCAATACCCGCCGCATTATCAGTAAGACGGAGGTATTACAAATGATTTTGCTATCAATGGAGCTAATTCATGATTAAAAAAACCGATGAAATTTACCAACAGCTACAACAACAGTTGCGTGACAGTGCCGAAACACAACTTGAACACGGTGAACCAAAAAAATTACTCGTCGCAACCCCCAATGAAATTCTGCACGAACTACGCGTGCATCAAATTGAACTGGAGATGCAGAATGAGGAATTACAGCGTGCGCAACTTGCGTTAGAAGAATCCCGCGACCGTTATGTTGACCTGTATGAGTTTGCCCCCGTCGGTTATCTTACCCTCACCGTAGACGGCAACATTGCCGACATCAATCTAACAGGCTCGACACTGTTAGGCGTAGAACGCATGAAACTTATTCGTCGCCGTTTTGCCCAGTACGTCATACCTAAACACAGAGACCGTTGGCATCGTTATTTTCTAATGGTCAAACAACAGGGCTGTGATAAACAAAGCATTGATATAAGCTTGTGCCGCACCAATGGCACACCTTTATATGCACATATTGATTGCCTACATATAGAGGCGAACGATGATCTGCCCGTATTGCGCATTACTATCACTGATATTACTGAGCGTAAGCAGGCAGAAGACGCTTTGCAAGAAAGCAAAGCGCGTCTTGCTGCGATTGTAGAAGGTGCTGAATTGGCAACATGGGACTGGAACATTCAAACGGGAGATATTTTTTTCAATGAACGTTGGGCGGCGATGCGCGGTTATGCACTGCACGAATTTGAACCGCACATTACTTTCTGGGAGCAAGGCATTTTCCCCGATGACCTTGCGCGTGTACAAAACACGTTTACCGAACATTTCGATGGACACATGCCTGTTTTTAACGCTGAATATCGCGTCCGTACCAAATTGGGGGCATGGATTTGGATAATGGCATGCGGTAAGGTGATACAACGTGATACTGAGGGCAAACCTTTACGCATTACGGGTATCACGATGAATATTACCCAACGTAAACAAATAGAAGAACGGCTACGCATCGCCGCTGTTGCGTTTGAAACACAAGCGGGTATTATCGTAACCGATGCCGATAAAAAAATTATGTGTGCAAATCAGGCATTCACTGGTATCTCTGGCTACACTGCTCAAGAAGTGGCTGAACAAACGCCCTTTTTCCTAAGGTCTGAGCTATATGATGACTGTTTCTATCAAAAACTGTTCGACTCTTTAAAACACGATGGTTGCTGGCAAGGTGAAATCTGGGACAAGCGCAAGAATGGCGAACTGTTCCCTGTTTGGCTGACCATCACTGCCGTCCGTGATAATAAAGATAATATCACGCATTATGTCGGCTCTTTCACCGATCTCACTATACAAAAACAAGCCGAAAAAGTATTGCTTGATGCGCGTCAACAGTTGGAAACTCAGGTGGCAAATACCCAAGAGGAGCTGGAAAGAATTAAGGAAGACTCCCTAAAAATTAATGCCGCGCTCAATGTGTTACTCAAACATCGAGAAACCGATAAATGCGACGCGCAAAATGCACTGTCACGCGAAGTGGAAGGCACGGTGTTACCGTTTCTCAAAAGACTAAAAGGCGCGAGTACTGATAGAAACCAAACCCGCTTGATTACTATTCTTGAAACCAATTTAGAACAGCTAGTGAAATTTTATGGGCGTGATACCAGCTTATCGTCTGTTTACCAAAAATTAACGCCCGCTGAAATACAGGTTGCTTCAATGGTCAGACAGGGTTTATCGACCAAACTGATTGCAACTACCCTAAATCTTTCAGCAGGGACTATTGGCATTCACCGCAAACACATTCGTAAAAAACTAGACTTGGACAGTAAGGAAATCAATCTTTACAGCTATTTGACTTCGTTACTTGACTAAACAACATCACTGATTAGTGACACCTTTCCTATCGCGATAACCTAGCTACCATAAATTTAACCGACCCACTCCCCTAGAATGGGTATTTTATATATCCATTCTCTACCCTTTAATACTCCATTCTCAGTAATTGCGACTTCTATATTCCTAGAGCATAATAATAATGTGAGGTAAGACGCTCTCTGTTGACCTCATGTGGGTTGTGCGATCCACGGTTCTTATAACTGCACTCAAAGTTCATGTCGAATAAATTCGAGACGAGCTTATTATTATGAGTGCAGTTTTTTTAAGTGCATTGGTTTTAATAACCACTTTTATTTTTCCCCGTTGTTCCCCCGCTTGTTTGTTAATGACATCAATCATCACTGGAGAATGTTATGAACACTGAAACTAAAAAACCCGAAGAAAGTAAAGAAAAAGAAGTGACAGCCCCTCGTCCAGCAAGTAGCTTGCTTTCATTTGACGAATTTGATAATTTTTTTGACGATTTTCTATCGCGCCGCTGGCCACGTTTAGTGGATTGGAACTTCTCACCTGTCACGTCAGAAAGAGGGATACCCAAAGTCGATATTGTCGATTATCCTGACCGTATAGAAGTACAGGCGGCATTAGCAGGCATTAATAAAGACGATCTGGAAGTAACGATTAACAATCAATCAATTACTATCCGCGCGTCCACCAAAAAAGAAACCGAAGAAAAGAAAGAAGAAGGCAAATATTTTCGCCAAGAAATAATGCGGGGTGAGTTTCAACGCACCTTATCTTTGCCTGATAATGTAGATAGTGAAAATGCCAGTGCGGCATTTAAAGATGGTATATTGACAATAACAATGCCAAAGACTGAAAAAAGTAAACGTAAAACGGTCGATATTACTTAACAGTAAGTCGATAAGACAAGCGCGACTGATTCGCGCCTATCTCTACACACTAGAAACAAATGTAACTTTACTTAAGGAGAAGGACTATGCCAATTATCTCGATGATTATATTTTTGTTAATCTCCTTGTTTTTTGTAGTATTGATACAAGTACATTTGTTTGAAATTGCTTTTACAAAACTGGGATTAACGCCTGAAACTACGCTACTGTTATTGGTTGGCACGCTAGTAGGTAGTGGTATCAATTTACCGATCTTTGAGTTAAATATTAAAAACCCACGGCATTTGGTTACTTTCTCAGAGCAAAAAATGGTCTGGGAATTATTCAAACCTAGCACAAAAGATAAAATGATTGTCGCTGTTAATTTGGGTGGCTGTATTATTCCCGTTGGATTATGTCTTTATTTTATCTCGTTAAATGTAATTAACCCTCTCAGCTTATTAATCGCCATATTAGCCATTTCCCTATTAAGCTATCAGTCTAGCCGTGTCATTCCTAAAATGGGTATTGGTATGCCTATGTTTCTCGCACCGCTCATTGCTGCCTTACTTGCACTGGTATTAGACCCCGACCACGCCGCACACTTAGCCTATACCAGTGGTGTATTAGGTGTGCTGATTGGTGCGGATATATGTCGCATTAATCAAATAAGTCAATTAGGTGCGCCTATTGCCTCTATTGGTGGCGCAGGTACATTCGATGGTATTTTTTTAACGGGTATTATTGCGGTTTTATTAGCTTGAGTACACAGTCGCGCTTTCTCAATCAACCAAGGAATTATTTATGCCTAGTCAACTTGACATTATTATGGACAAAATAAAGGTATTAGAAAACGAACTGATTGAAGAGCTACAAAAGCAACAACAAGAATTCTTTTATATTCTCGATAAAAAGCGCATTTATTTTGAAGACAGTACGATTATTCAGCATAAAGAGCAGGCGAAAAAAATACTAAAATACTTCGCTGATGCGTCATTAAAAAATATTATCAGCTTGCCGTTTATTTGGCTATGTATTGTACCTCTGATACTCATGGATATGAGTATCAGCCTTTATCAATATACTTGCTTTCCTCTCTATAATATTCCTAAAGTAAATCGTCAAGATTATATTATTTTTGACCACCAATATTTAAACTACCTGAATTTTATAGAGAAAATAAATTGTGCTTATTGCAGTTACGCAAATGGTCTTATTGCTTATGTCGGTGAAATAGCCGCACGCACTGAACAGTTTTGGTGTCCTATTAAACACGCAGGGCGTATTAAAAATTTACATAGCCGTTATCAAAAATTTATTGACTATGGCGATGCAAAAACCTATCAAGCGGAACTGAGCAATATTCGGCATAACTTTAAAGACTTGGAATAAAAAAGTAGGCGTATTTTTAATAATTATATAGATTTTAAATTTCTCAATTATCTAAAAAGAATATCTATATAAATACCCAATGAAGATATTTCATGACCAAGAAACAAAACGATAGTTGTCCACAGAATCGGCAACTTCGAGGGCAAGCCAAGGAGAAGCTTGCTAGCACCCTGCACACTGACAAAAATTATCCTTCGCCACATCCCGATAAAAGCCTGCATGAACTGCAAGTACATCAAATTGAACTGGAAATGCAGAATGAAGAGTTGCAGCGCGTACAACAGGCTTTAGAAGAATCGCGTGATCGTTATATTGACTTGTACGAGTTCGCGCCTATCGGTTATCTCACACTGACTGTTGAAGGCATGATTGCCGACATCAATTTGACAGGGGCTAGACTGTTAGGTGTGGAACGCGTGAAACTGATTAATCGCCGATTTGCCCACTATGTTGCATCCGAAGACTGCACTCGCTGGCATCATCATTTTTTACATATTAAGCAACAAGGCGACAAACAAGCAATTGAACTAAACCTGCGCCGCGCCGATGGCACTACCTTTCAAGCCTACCTTGATTGCCTGACGACGACCGTGGCTACTAAACAGCCAACACTGCGCATCACGCTTACCGATATTACTAACATGAAGTTAGCCGAACAACAGCTACGCATTGCTGCTACTGTCTTTGAATCGCAAGAAGGTATGTTTATCACAGATAAAAATGGCGTAATTCTTCGTGTGAACAGTGCGTTCACTCGCATCACAGGTTACAGTTACGATGAAGTGATTGGCAAAACCCCCCGCCTATTGCAATCAGATCGCCACGATAGTGATTTTTATCACACCTTGTGGGACAGTATTCAGCGCGTGGGGACATGGAAAGGCGAAATTTGGAATCGACGTAAAAACGCTGAAATTTATCCAGCCCATCTCATCATCACCGCCGTAAAAGACCAAGACGGTGTTATTAGCCATTATGTCGCTACTTTTGATGATATTACCTTAAGCAAATTGGCTGCTGATAAAATTGAGCATCTCGCGTTCTATGATCCCCTAACCGATTTGCCTAATCGGCGACAGTTATTGAATCGACTACAGCAAGCACTGGCATCCAGTACCCGTCGTAACAAAATGGGCGCAATTTTGTTTATTGATCTGGATAAATTTAAGACACTAAACGATACGCTAGGGCATTATCGTGGTGATTTACTGCTACAACAAGTCGCACAGCGTCTTATCGACTGCACGCGCGGTAATGATACCGTGGCGCGATTAGGCGGTGATGAATTTGTAGTGATGCTGGAAGAATTGAGTGAAGATGTCGAAATTGCCGCTACCGAAGCCAGAAAAGTGGGTTTAAAAATTCTTAGCACATTGAATCAGCCCTACTCATTGGATGAGCGCGAATACCATAGCTCCTCCAGTATCGGCGTAGTGTTGTTTCATGGTCGTCAAAATTCAGTCGAAGAATTACTCAAATGGGCAGACATCGCCATGTATCAGGCAAAGGCGGCTGGACGCAATGCCCTACGTTTCTTTGATCCAGAAATGCAAGCCGCCGTCACTGCACGCGCCATACTAGAAGCACAATTACATCAAGCCTTATTGGAACAACAGTTCACAAGCTATTTTCAGCCACAAGTGAATCATCTCGGTATCATCATCGGTGCCGAACAATTAATTCGTTGGCAACATCCGAAACGCGGCTTAGTATTACCAGCGGAATTTATTGATCTAGCCAAAGAAGTGGGACTCATTGTGCCGATGGGTGACTGGGTATTAACAACCGCTTGCATTCAACTCAAAAAATGGCAAACTCAGCCACTCACGCGCCAGTTACAACTTGCCGTTAATATCAGCGCACAGCAATTTTACCAACCCGATTTTGTCCGACAAGTGGTTAGCCTGATACAAAAGACTGCTATTGATGCTAGCAAACTCAAACTTGAATTAACCGAAAGTGTCGTGCTGAGTGATATTAACGACTCCATTTTCAAAATGAACGCACTCAAGGAGTTCGGTTTACTCTTCTCTATGGATGATTTTGGCACGGGCTACTCCTCTCTGACCTACCTGACACAATTACCCTTTGATCAGCTTAAAATCGACCAATCTTTTGTGCGTAATATCGGTGTGAAACTCACAGATGCGATGATTATTCAAACCATTATTGGTATAGCCAACAATTTAGGCATAGAAGTCATTGCGGAGGGTGTGGAAACCGAAATACAACGTGCTTTTCTGCAACAACACCATTGCCTGCTATACCAAGGCTATTTATTT
>DFWO01000190.1:0-490 GCA_002380945.1 Methylococcaceae bacterium UBA4132
AAGTCTTGTTGGTCCTGTGAAAGCATAGAGCTGATAAAAAATGGTCATTCTAGCAATGGGAAACAACCATATATCTGTAAGAGTTGTGGGCGTAGAGGCGTTGTTAATCCAAAGGCAAGGCATAGTGACGAAGAGAAAGAGCAGATATTGACTGCGTATTTTGAGAGACGGAGCATGAGAGGTATCTGTCGAATATTTAACGTTTCTCGCCCGACACTCGCCAAGTGGTTAAAAAAAAGCCCTAACCAACCCTGAGTTAGGAGATACCGTGCCACCTGCTGAAAAAGATGACGTATTGGAATGGGATGAAGTGTGGTCGTTTGTTAAACGCCGTTCTGCTAAACGCTGGTTGTGGATTGCGTTATGCCGGCGAACTCGACAGGTGGTGGCTTACGTCATCGGTAATCGCAGTCAGGACAGTTGCCGAACACGTTGGGCGGCTATTGCTGAAAGTTACCAACACGCTCACAGCGACAGTGACTTTTGGGCT
>DFWO01000190.1:789-70434 GCA_002380945.1 Methylococcaceae bacterium UBA4132
CCCAACAGTCTTTCCTAAAGAAACCCATCGTAGCGTTGGGAAAGACTCTGGGCAAACCAATCATGTCGAACGATGGCATAACACCCTTCGACAATGCTTGTCTCGCTACCCGTAAAACATTGTCTTTTTCAAAGTCCAATGACTATCATGCTTGGGTCACTCATCTTTTCATTCGGAAATACAATTTGTCTATATCACTTTGATTTTTACCACTACCAAATTTTGTTTAGTGAGTAAGTGTAACGCTAATAATCAGCATCAAAGAATGTCATTCAAATTGCTGACTAATCCCGTTATCCTACCAATCATTCGCTTTTCGTTCTTAATTTTTATCTTCATCTTCATTGAATCGACCAGTCCACGGATAAATTCAATAAATATAAAAATCTTTTTGTTTTTCTACTCATATTCAAGCATTATTGAGAGATACTTATGTAGGTTAGCTTTCTAGGTATTCATGCGACAGTTATTTGAAAGCCAAATCCCGTGCATACTGGACAACGTAGACATAAAATATCCCGATATGATGTGACGCACCCATAACGAAAAATCAATGAGTTACAAAATTTTCAATTCGCTACAGCTATTGATTCTTCTCAGAGCTTGCGTAACATCAGTCAATAATACATTAAGAATATTAACGCAATATTTATGGTATTCCATAAGAAGGTCAAAAAATGAGTCAACGTGAGAATTCTTTGCCATTAGTACTGGTCATTGATGATGATCAGACCGTTCATTTATGGGCTAAGCGTTATTTATCAACTGCTGGATTTATGCTAATTTCCGCGTTAAATGGTTATGAAGGTATTGAAGCATTTAAGCTATATTTACCTGATATTGTTCTCATCGATATTGATATGCCAGGTATAGATGGCTTTGTCACCTGTTCTGCAATACACGAATTGCCCAATGGTAAAAATACGCCATTGTTAATGGTGACGGGTACTGAGGATGCGGAAAGAGTTGCTTCATCTTATGTGGCAGGAGCGACAGATTTTGTGGTAAAACCTGTCAATTGGAAAGTGCTGATACACCGCTTACACTATATGATTAAAGCCAGTAATTTGTTGCGACAGCTAGAAAGAAGTGAAACTCGCTTATCAAAAGCGCAACAACTGGCCAAACTAGGGCATTGGGAATGGTATTTTGTTGATGAAACTAAGATGTATTGGTCTGATGAAGTCTTTATTATCTTTCAGTTGATTAAGGATGATTTTGTTCCTACCCCAGCTAATTTTCAAACGATGATTCATGCAGATGATAGGTTACACGTTCAAGCGGCGTTTGATGAAGTCATCAAAAACAGAACTGTTGTCAATATTGAACATCGTATAGTGACGAGAACGGGTCAACAACGCTTTGTTGAACAACAAATTGAAATGATTGGGAGTCCTACCGATCAATTGGCAGGCATAACAGGAACGATTCAGGATATAACTGAACGCAAAGATCACGAAAACAAAATAAAACATTTGGCTTATTATGATGAGATAACAGGTTTACCCAATCGTACTTTTTTTTGGGAGTTGTTATCGAGTACGCTCAAACTAGCACAACGCAATAATCGTAGTTTTGCAGTGTTATTTTTAGATTTGGATGATTTTAAAGGTATTAATGACTCTTATGGTCATCATATTGGTGATCTGTTGCTGAAAGAAGTTTCTAGGCGATTATCAGAATGTTTGCGCAATTCCGATGTTACCTCCAGATATTTGTATCAGTATCACGATGCAGAGATTGCCCGACTAGGTGGCGATGAATTTACTGTGTTACTTAATGAGTTGACTCATCCTGAAGATGCCGCGATTGTAGTAGAACATATACAGAAATGGATTTCCGAACCCATTTTTTTAGAAAACTTGCAAATATATACTGGCTTTAGCATTGGTATTGCTATTTATCCACAGGATGGCGAAAACGGTGAAACGTTGTTGAGAAATGCCGATATTGCAATGTATCACGCTAAAAAAATGGGTAAGGGGCATTATCAATTTTTTCATGATTCAATGAATATAAAAGCACAAAAACGCCGAAGAATGGAAAAGTATATGTATCAAGCAGTGGCAAATAATGAATTACGTTTACACTATCAGCCGATAATCGGTGCTAAATCAGGTCAGTTGATTGGTGCAGAAGCGTTGATGCGTTGGGAAAGTCCACAATTAGGTTTTTTACCGCCTGATGATTTTATTTCCTTGGCGGAGGAAAATGGTTTAATTATAAAATTTGGTGAATGGGCTATTCGTGAGGTTTGTCGGCAACATAAAGTATGGCAACAACAAAACATGGGTCACTTAACCATTGCTGTTAATTTGAGTGGTTTGCAGTTTAATCAAGCTAGTTTTGTGCCAATGGTGGAAGCAATTCTTGCAGAGTGTGAGATAGATTGTCCTAGTTTTTTAATTTTTGAATTGACTGAAAGCGTCATTATGGCAGATACCGAAAAAATGTTTAATAAACTTTGGCAGCTTAAAAGCATGGGTATCAAATTGTCAGTAGATGATTTTGGTACAGGTTATTCATCGTTGAGTTATCTGAAAAGTTTTCCACTCGACTCATTAAAAATAGATCGTTCGTTTATAGAAGAGTTACCGCATAACCAAGACGATGCTGCTATTGTCAACGCTATTTTGGCATTAGCGAATACCTTGAATTTAAGTACAGTAGCTGAAGGTGTGGAAACGGATCGACAACGAGAGTTTCTTGAAAATAGCACTTGTAATTCGATACAGGGTTATCTTTTTTCAAAACCAATGACCATAGATGAATTTTATACATATTGGCAATCAAAATTTATTGAGTAACAGATTAACTCCTGCTTGAAATACTTAGTTGGTATGTAAATTTGAAAAACATTTTTCAGGATGCTTCAATACGCATCAAATTAATATTAATTATCGGTATTGCCGTATTATTGGCATTACTGATGGTTGCGTCAGCGATAACTGGCTATGAATATCTAGCACGGCGACAACAAACCGAACAGTCATTATTGGCTGTCGTGAATATTGTTGCATGGAACAGTTCGGCTGCATTAGCGTTTATGGATAATGAGGTCGCGCAAAAAAATTTGAAAATGTTAGAAACCCAACCTAGTATCGTGGCCGCTTTTTTATATACTCCAAATGGTGAAATATTTGCAGAATATACAAAATCGTATCAAGTTGATGATACGTTTAATAATCTGAAAATAATCCAATGGGTAAAAGACAGTTCTTTACTTGATATTGAAAGAACAGCTAATATTCCAATACTTGACCGAATAAAGCAAGGGGTTGAAAAAAATCTCGGCTTATCCTCTATACGACACTTACAATCAGGCTATTCTGAATTAACGTTATACGATCAATATCGGCAAATACATCTGTTGAAGCCTATCTTTATTGATGATGAATTGATAGGCATACTGCATTTGGTTGACAATCAGCATCACTTGAATGCGTTTTTTTCCAGCTTTTATTCTATTCTGGGTATTATCTTGTTATTTACTTTGTTGGCAACCATGTTAGTCTCAACACGGTTGCAACGCATTTTTTCCATGCCTTTACTGAATTTAATGCAAGCGATGAAATCTGTTGCCAACGAGAAAAAATTTACTCGCCAAGTTATCAAAACCAGTAATGACGAATTTGGTCAATTAGTCGATGTTTACAATGATATGCTCAGCGAAATTCATCAAAGAGATGAACAATTGGATAAGCAGCGTGAAAATTTAGAAATTCAAGTCGAAGAACGCACCGTACAATTAACCGATATTAATAACCTATTAAAACAAACGGTAGCCGATGCGTTGACTGCTAAAGAAGAGGCGGAAGCGGCTAACCTTGCTAAATCGCAGTTTCTGGCGAATATGAGTCATGAAATCAGAACCCCCATGAATGCGGTATTGGGTATGACCGATTTTTTATATGAAAGTAATTTAAATAGTGAGCAACGTCATTCCATAGAAATTGTACAGCAATCCTCACGATTATTACTGGGGGTCATTAATGATATTTTGGATTTTTCTAAAATTGAATCAGGTAAATTGGAGCTAGATGCCCATCCGTTTAATAGTCACACATTAATTAATGATAGTTTTGCTTTATTAGAAACACAGGCAAAAGCTAAATGCTTAAAGTATCGTTTAGAGTTGGCTGATATACCCGTTATGCTGGTGGGAGATTCCATCAAACTGAGCCAAATATTAACGAATTTACTCAGTAATGCCGTTAAATTTACAGATCATGGGCAAGTGATATTAGCCGTTACCAGCCAAGACCTAGTCGACAATAAAACCAGACTGCATATCGCAGTAACTGATACAGGTATTGGCGTTGATAAAGAAAAACAACTACTGATTTTTGACGCGTTTTCTCAAGTAGATAGCTCCATGACTCGCGCTTTTGGCGGTACAGGACTCGGTTTAGCCATTGCTAAACAATTAGTGCGTTTAATGCACGGTGAAATTGGTGTGACCAGTGAAGTAAACAAAGGGGCTAGATTCTGGTTTTGGGTTGATTTGGAAAAATCAGCTGTGCCGTCAGTCAAAACCAACGTTTATTCAGACTGTCAATTTAACGCCAACATTCTCGTTGCCGAAGATTATCTAGCCAATCAAATATTGGTTACACGGTTTCTGGAAAACTTTGGTTGTCGCGTTAAGATAGTCAACAACGGCTTGGAGGCCACAGTCGCTGTACAGCAACAAGATTATGATTTAATTTTTATGGATTGCCAGATGCCTATCATGGATGGTTATCAAGCGTCTACTGAAATTCGCCGTCTTGAAAGTGAGTCTGGCACAGCAAAGCATATTCCAATTATCGCTCTAACTGCGCACGCCTTAGCAGGTGATAAAGCAAAATGTTTGAGTGCGGGTATGGATGAATGGGTAACTAAACCGTTTACCCGTAAAGAATTAAATGAAGTATTGCAAAAATGGTTGCCAGAACAACTCATTATTGTTGGACAGGCTAACACCACTAAAGCAGATACTGCGTCAGATTTACCTGCTATTGATACACAATTTCTCCAGCAAAATTTTGATTTGAATAATCCCGATGATTTAGCATTTATAGCTACTTTACAACAAGCCTTTAAAGAAAGTGTCGATCAAACGTTTAGCAGTTTGGAGCTGAGTATTCAACAAGGTGATGCTGAACAAATTCGCCAGATGGCGCATGGTTTAAAGTCTATTAGCGGCAACGTTGGTGCGATAAGACTTTCAGCGTTATGCAAAACCATGGAGCAGGCGGGAAAAACTAAGCAATTAAAAAATGTCAGTCCCTTGTTAAGCCAGATGAAAATTGAATATACAAAAGCACTTGGCGAACTGAACCATATTTTATCGTCCACATAAGTTTTAAGCCCTCCCTTCGTTGGACAGATTTTAACGTTCAACAGACTCGAAATCCTCCATTAAATTCGATACTTGACTTATGCTTTATGCTTTTTATTTTAAGGTATTGTAGACATGATGGCATAGGCGTAAAGTTACCCGCAATTAAAAGTAACTAATCGTGTCTGTGGGGCAAATATGACCAGATCCTCAAAAAAACCTAAAACAGTTTCCAAGAATGACGATGACAATCCGCCGCTATTTAAAGGCGATATACTCGCCAAAGCCATCGTTACCAGCGTTAGCGTTTCAATCATTAATCACACGGGCAAAGCCGTTTTTAGATCACTTACTAAACACCCACTGATTGTATTTGGGTTAGGTGTAACGACAGGCTATTTTGCACATAAATATCGTAAACGTATTGTTAAGGCGGGTAATCGGGTCGCTGATGAAAGCAAACAATTTGTCTTGCGCCAAAAAGAAAATATATTGGATTTTCTTGCTGAAAATCAAGAGGATGTAGAAGAACAAGGTAGTTCAAAAGAAATAGATAAATAGTCGAAAACTAAAATTTTCAGATAGTTAAGATAACTGAGAGGCTGAAATCTACAATATATTTTAGACTCCTAAAAAATTTGTAACACCATGTTTTGAAATCTATAAACAAGGAGAATTATGATGACTACTGCTACTGCAAACATCGCTGTTTTAAAACATGGCAAAGTAGTACATGACACCAGCCGACGTGTGCGTATCATTGCCCCTGTATTAAATAAAGATTTAGAACGTGCCTATGTATTAGAAATATTATTAAAAAAACGTTCAGGTATTTTAAAAGTACGCACGGTGGTAGATATTGCCTCGTTGACCATTCATTTTGATCCAGTCTTATTGCCTAAAAATAATTTACTTACACTGGTGGATGCCTTGTTAGGTAATTTGGGTCAGAAAAAAATCAGTAACACAGACACCTCATTAGCGGATGAAGAGCTGGATAGTACCATCGCCCCACAAGAATTTAATCTAGCGATTGAAGGTATGAGCTGTGTTTCCTGTGCGTTATTAATAGAAATGTTGTTGCGTAAAGATAGGCGAATTATCGCTGCCCATGTTAATTTTGCTACCGAACAAGCTACCATCATTGGCACAATAGATGAAGACACCTTGTCTGCACTCATTGAAAAAATAGGCTATCGGGCGCACAGCTTTGATACCTTGGCACAACGTAAATTGCTGATTGAACGTGAACAACAGCGTTTAAGTGCTGCCAAAAGACGCGCCGTACTCGCTGTAGCTCTCAGTGTGCCAGTCATGCTGATTGGTATGGCAGCACCGACTTCTCGATTTTGGCATTGGGCGCAACACGCATTGGCTACGCCCATTGTATTGTGGGCGGGTCAACCTTTTTTTACTAAAGCCTATAAACTGGCGCGTCAAGGTGCTACCAATATGGACAGCTTGATTGCTTTAGGAGTAGGTTCATCTTATGGTTACAGTGTGTTTTCCTTGTTAGCAGGTCAACGCGGACTGTATTTTGATTCGGCAACAGGCATTATCTCTTTTGTACTCATCGGACGTTATCTGGAAGAAAAAGCCAAAGGTAAAGCCCACGAATCCATACGCTCATTGGTCGATTTACAACCGCAATACGCGAGTGTTTTGCAAGGTGAACACGAAATTATTGTTCCTGTCGAACAACTGGCATTAGACGATGTAGTATTAATTCGTGCAGGTGAAAAAATTCCCACCGACGGCATCGTCATTGCAGGCTTATCGACGGTGGATGAATCTATGGTGACGGGTGAAAGTCTACCCGTCATCAGAGATATTGGACAGCGTTTAGTGGGGGGCTGTATCAATGGCAATGGCGTATTGACCATGCGCGTCACGGCAGTTGGCAAAGATACTGTGCTTGCCAATATCATACACATGGTCGATCAAGCGCAATCTTCCAAATTGCCCATTCAACAAACTGTTGATCGTATTTCGGCAGTGTTCGTTCCTAGTGTTATTGCGGTAGCGACACTCACTTTTGCAAGCTGGATGGCAGTTGGCGTGGGTTTTAGAATCGCTTTTAGTAATGCAGTGGCGGTGTTATTGATTGCTTGCCCTTGCTCCTTAGGATTGGCGACACCGATGGCAATTATGGTGGGAACAGGACGGTCAGCGCAACGCGGTGTTTATATTCGTAATGGTGAAAGCCTAGAAATGGCTGCCAAAATGACCACGATAGTGTTTGATAAAACAGGAACGATTACCGAAGGTAAACCACGCGTCACCGATTTTATTCAAGTTTCTGACGAGAGCGAACAACACATTTTGGCTCTACTCGCTTCAGCTGAATTTGACTCAGAACATTTTCTGGCTAAAACCATTGTGGCTTATGCGTTGGAGCGCGATATTAAACTGCTGAAAATCGACAGCTTCAATGCAACTATTGGCAACGGTATTGTTGCTGAAGTAGACGGCAATACTATTTTGATGGGTAATCAAACGTGGTTGGAACAATCGGGCGTGCAGATAAACACCTTATGCGAACAAGCAGCGACTTTTGCTAAACAAGGTAAAACGCCTATATTTGCCAGCATTAATGGTAATGCAGTCGCATTATTCGGTATTGCTGACCAGCCGCGCCGCAATGCCAAAACTGCGATAGCGCGTTTGCTCAAGATGGGTGTTACACCATTAATGGTGACGGGTGATACCGAACAAACCGCGCGTTATGTAGCAGAACAAGTCGGTATCTCCGCCGTGATTGCCAATGCTCATCCAGAGCGGAAACTGGAAATTGTTCGTGAATTACAAGCACAAGGTAAAAAGGTTGGCATGATAGGCGATGGTATTAATGATGCGCCCGCTATTGCCGCCGCCGATGTCAGTTTTGCCATTGGTACAGGCACCGATGTTGCTATTGAAACAGCCGACTTAACGCTAGTAAGTGGTGATATTAGCAAAGTCGTCGATGTGATGGAATTGAGCGATGCCACGTTGCGTATTATCAAGCAAAATTTGTTTTGGGCATTGGGTTACAACACCATTGCGATACCTGTCGCGGCTATGGGTAGACTCAATCCGATGATTGCCTCAGCCGCGATGGCGTTTAGTTCTATTTCCGTCGTACTGAATTCTTTACGATTACAACATAAATAAATTCATCAACTTTATGACTACTAAGGCACACCCAGTAACCCATTCTTTATTCAGCATGTTTAAAAAAATTGCCGCGATTATAGTCGCGCTGAGCGGCATTGCTTTCATTTTATGGCTAGATAGCTGGTTTATGAATCATACCGATATGCCTAAAATCGGTGCTGATATGAGCTATGGCTTATTGCTATTAATTGGTTTTTTAACCAGTTTTCATTGTGTTGGTATGTGTGGACCATTGATTCTAGGCTATACCGCGAAAACGGCGGCTAACGGTAATAAAACGCATCACCCGCATTTGCTTTACGGTATCGGCAAAACGCTATCCTATACCAGTATTGGTGCAATGTTTGGCGCGTTCGGCTCAATTATTGCCTTTACGCCTTATACACAAGGCGCGGTAGGGGTTGCGGCGGGCATCTTTTTGTTTTTGTTTGGACTGCACATGTTAAATGTCTTTCCTGCACTGAATCATTTTCAGTTCAAACCGCCTGCTTTTTTGACGCGCTTTATCAGTAAGGAATACCGCAAACACGGTAATCCCTTTGTCATCGGTTTGTTAAATGGGCTAATGATTATTTGTGGACCATTACAAGCGATGTATGTGATGGCGGCGGGAACGGGGAATTGGTTACAGGGTGCGGCAACTTTGTTTTTTTTTGGTATTGGAACCCTGCCGTTGTTGATGGGTTTTGGTTTTCTGACCAGTATGCTGTCAGCAAACTTAACGCCTAAGTTATTAAAAGCCTCTGGTTTAATTGTCATGGCATTGGGTGTGATTATGCTCAATCGCGGTTTAGCTGTTACAGGAACAGGCGTAGATTTCAATACCATAGTGGCGCGAGTATCGCAAAAACTCTCTCCAAAAGGGGCAGAATCGGTGTCTTGCGAATTTGGGCAAAGCATCAGCATGGATGTATTGAAATCAAGTTATTCGCCTAACCAGTTCATCATTCGCAAAGGCATTCCATTACAATGGGAAATTAATGTGAAAGAACTTAATGAATGCAATAAAGAAATTGTCATTCCAGACTATGATATGAAAATACCCTTAAAAAAAGGCAAACAGACGGTTGAATTTACGCCTAAAGAAGTGGGCGTTATACCGTGGAGTTGTTGGATGGGTATGATACCTGGCACGTTTATCGTGGTAGAAGACACGCCTGCCGACAAACCCGCAGAGCTTGCCGATAGTTCAAACTCTGAACAAGTTGATTTAGTCGAGCAAAGTCAGCAATGGCTACAAGAATTAAAACAATTTTGGCAATCTTTATATTCACGAGGTGAGGATAAGCCATGAGAAAATCGTCTTTATTTTTTTACAGTTTGATAACTGAGTTGATGGTGTTGAGCCTGCTTCTATTATATGGTGCTATAGATAAAAACACCCAACAGGAAAGCCTGCAAGAAAAAGCCATGTTGGTTGAAACGCTACAATTAACGGATTTATGTCTATTTACTGAAGCACGTTATACGCGGCATTTATCACAAGCGGATTTAAATACCGCGTTTCAAGATCACCCTGTGTCGCTAGAGCATTTTCCGTCTGGCTCATTCACTCAGCCGTCGTTTACAGGAATGGGTAGTCATGAACAGTTGGATTGAAAAGCAACGCTATATTATTGATTTCACTTTATCCTCCTTGTTGCGTAGAAAAGTGAAAAACATAGGATTGTTAGTCTTATATACGTTGATTGTATTTATTTTGGCATCCATGATGTTTTTCACGCATTCCATTAAGCGTGAAGCCGCCTTGATTTTAAAAGGTGCGCCAGAAGTTGTCGTGCAGAAAATTGTTGCGGGTCGGCACGATTTAATGCCTATCGAATATTTGGACACCATTAAAAAAATTCGTGGCGTGGCAACAGCCGCTCCTCGTTTGTGGGGCTACTATTACGACAATCTAGTCAAAGCCAATTACACCTTGTTAGTACCGCCCACTCAGACAACTACCACCAATATAAGCAGAACCACGGTAGTTGAAAACGAGCCAAACTCACAGAGCGTCGATTTAACCAAACCGCTATACGAAGTAAACGGTACGAAACTGGAATCTGGCACGATTATTATTGGTAATGGCGTGGCTAGATTACGTCAAATTGCTAAGGGTGATTACATGCCGTTTTTGAGCTTTGATGGCAACGTGATGAATCTCAAAGTGGTTGATACCTTGTCTGCACAATCCGAATTAGTCTCTTCCGACTTATTGCTAATCACTGAGGAAGATTTTAGAAAACTGTTTGGTATAGATAAGCAGTTTGTCACCGATATGACCGTAGTGGTCAATAATCCCAGCGAAATGCCAACAGTGGCAGCAAAAATCAAAAAACGTTTACCGCAAGCCCGTCCGATTATTCGAGATGAAATACTGCGTACTTACGAATCTATTTTCAACTGGCGCGGCGGCATGATGATCGTCATTTTTTCAGCGGCAGTGTTAGCGTTTGTGATTTTTGCGTGGGATAAAGCGTCGGGGTTGAGTGCAGGTGAGCGGCGCGAAATCGGCATATTAAAAGCCGTCGGTTGGGAAACATCGGATGTGATTCAAATGAAATTTTGGGAAGGTGCGATTATTTCTCTGACCGCTTTTTTTAGCGGTGTAATTTTAGCCTATATTCATGTGTTCTTTATGGGATCGCCTGTGTTTGAACCTGCTTTAAAAGGATGGTCGGCTTTATATCCTAATTTTTCGCTTACCCCGTTTGTCAATATCGAACAGCTTACCACGTTATTTTTTCTAACTGTCTTGCCTTACACAGTCGCAACCATCGTGCCGATTTGGCGGGCGGCAACCATAGACCCCGATTCTGCGATGCGTTTTACTGGAGATTAGCGAATGATAGAGCTACACGGTATTAGAAAAGTTTTCAATGCAGGCAATCCGAGTGAATTTACCGCCATTAACGGTGCTAATTTACAAATTGCTGAAAACCAAATCACAGTGTTAAAAGGACCTAGCGGTTCTGGCAAAACCACGCTATTAAGCATAGTGGGGTGTATGAGTAGACCGACAGCAGGGCGCGTACATTTAAACGGGCGAGAAATTACCAGTTTACCTGAGCGTTTTTTAACTGATATTCGTCGTAAAACCTTTGGTTTTATTTTTCAACAACCTAATCTGATTAAAGGTATTTCGGTATTAGAAAATGTGATGTTGCCCGCTTATCCGCTAGGCGAAAAGCGTTCACAGTTGAGAATAAAGGCATTGGCAGGACTGGATGAGCTGAATATAGGTAACAAATCACATTCCAACGTGGAATGGCTATCGGGCGGTGAAGCGCAACGGGCTTCTATTGTGCGTGCCTTGATTAATAACCCGTCCATTATTATTGCTGATGAACCCACCGCGCATTTGGACAGTAAATTATCGTATCGCTTCATGGAAATCATCGAAAAATTTAAAGCCGAAGGTAAAACCGTGATTATCACTAGCCATGATCCGTTGGTTTACGATGCGGCTATCGTAGACAGAGTAATTACCATGCGTGATGGGCAAATTGAGGTTTAAACAACATGGTTCTGCATCCTACCGTCATTGCTAATTTGTTAGCGGCTTATATTGCCAGCTTTATGTTGGTTTATGCGGCGTTTTATGGGGCGCAAATACTGAAATATTGGAATATTCAAAGCGGTGAGGAATTACAGCTTATTCTGGAACGT
Organism: Methylococcaceae bacterium UBA4132; assembly: GCA_002380945.1. Taxonomy (GTDB): domain Bacteria; phylum Pseudomonadota; class Gammaproteobacteria; order Methylococcales; family Methylomonadaceae; genus UBA4132. Next base: position 12,923 of record DFWO01000190.1, read on the forward strand.
AAAACGTATTTAATCTCCACGTTATTGGGTTATACCTTCGGGTTGCAACTGTTATCGTTGTTTTTGTATATCTTTACTGCTGATAGTTTAACGCCGTTATTTGTTGGCGCGATGTGTGCGGCGGGTACGTTAAATGTCAGTCATTTTGGTTATAGTGTGCTGGTATTGAAAATCCTCAATTTCATACTGGCAGGATTGTGGTTAGTTTTGAATTATGCCGACAATCAGGGTTATGACTATCCGCTAATTAAAAAAAAGTACCTACTATTAGCCATTATCGCACCCTTTATTGTGATTGAGACGCTATTGGAAAGTGCTTATTTTCTAGGCATGAGAGCCGATGTCATTACCTCTTGCTGTGGTAGCTTGTTTAGCAGTGAAAATGCCGCAGGCTTAGGTTCAGAAATCGCTTCTTTACCTGCTCTGCCGATGTTATGGACTTTTTATGGTGTGATGTTCTGCACCTTAGCGACTGGGCTATATTTTTATATCAAGGGTAAAGGCGGCTATTGTTATGCGGTACTGAGCCTAGTGATGTTTATTATCGCGCTGGTTTCGGTGGTGTCTTTTATCTCGCTGTATATCTATGAATTGCCCACGCATCATTGTCCTTTCTGCATCATCATGGAAGATTATCACTACATCGGTTATTTGCTGTATTTACTATTATTTGGCGCGGTTGTATCGGGTATTGGCGTAGGTATATTGCTACCTTTTCGGCAAGTAGACAGTCTTAAATTTATGTTGACTGGTTTTATCGGCAAACTCGCACTCAGCTCGGTGCTGTTGTATCTGGCGTTTACTGCCTTAGTCAGCTATCAAATCGTTTTTTCTAATCTAATTATGTGATGACGACCATGAAAACTCATACAACACGCTACTTGGCACTGTTTATCCTGCTTCTTAGTATCAATGTCAGCTACGGCGATGAACCCACCATAGAAATTAAAAAAACCGACCGCTGCCCTGTCTGCGGAATGTTTGTTTATAAATATCCCAAGTGGGTGGCACAAATTATCTTTCAGGATGGCGGGTATTATTTTTATGACGGGGCGAAAGATATGTTTAAGCATTATTTCGACACCGCAAAATACACGGCTGGCAAATCGGCGGCAAGCATTAAAAATATCTATGTCACTGATTATTACGATGTGGAATTGATAGATGGAAAAACCGCTTTTTATGTGTTGGGTTCAGACATATTAGGTCCTATGGGGCATGAATTATTGCCGTTTAAGAATAAGGAATCAGCACAGGAATTTTTAGAAGATCATCAAGGCAAAAGCATTGTTAATTTTACAGATGTAACGCCAGCCATGATTGAATCGTTGGATAAGCGGCAATGAAAATCGTATTACTGCTAATGGCTATACTAATCGGTGCTTGCCATCAGCAAACGGGCTTACAAGTTGGTGATGAAATACCCAAGGTCACGCTGAGCGACAGACAAGGAAAAACGCTGAATTTGCCCAAGGATATGCAGGGTAAAGTGGTGTTGCTGCATTTTTGGAATATGGATTGTCATTTTTGTGATAAAAAAAATCTGTTGTTGTTAGAACCGCTGTACCAAAAATATAAAGCGCAGGCTTTTGTTCCCATTGCCGTTAATGTCGGACTTGTCGATAAAAACGATGAACGTTGGAAAGAGTTTGCGGGCTTAACATATCCGATGTTAGTCGATGAGCGCGGTCTGATTGCCAAACAATTTAACGTGATTGGTTTGCCAACCACGTTTGTTATTGACGGCAAAGGCATTATGCAGAAAAAACTGACGGGTGAAGCACCAATTGACGAATATGAAAAACTTTTTAGTTCAATTTTGATAAGGAGATGACAATGAAAACACAATCTAAATTGTGGTTGCTACTTGTACTATTCCCGCTTTTTCTAGTGTCGAGTCAGGTAGCAGCAGAAGAACGAGCGAGTTGTCGGGTTTGTGGTATGTATATTGATCAATACCAAAAAACCGCAGCTGAATTAACTTATAACGATGGTAAAAAAGAATACACTTGTGGCGTTGCTTGTATGTTACGCGAAGTTGAAGAGGAGGGAGGTATCTCCGCTTTTAAATCGGTAAAAGTCCATGACTGGGTGTCTGGCAAATTAGTGAATGCTGAAACAGCCACTTATGTGATGGGCAGTAAAGTTATTCCCGACATGGTACCTAACTACATCGCATTTGCTAATCGTGATGAAGCAGAAGCCTTTGTCGCAAAAGAAGGCGGTGAAATTATCGACTTTAATATCGCTTATCAAGACGTGTCGCCCGTTGGTACCACCGCGCCGTTTCGTTTACGCACCGCAGTCACTCCAGGTAAAGGCAACTTTAGCGTCGGTATGGTCTATGGCTATAATGAAAAAGATCGTATTAAAAACGGTTCTAATGGCATAAATCCTAATACGTTTATGAACAATAACGCCGCACAACCTAAAGCACCTAAGCAAATGGTGGTAAATCAACAAGCCTTGACGTTTAACTATTCACCGACCGATGACCTCGCATTATTTATGAACGTACCTTGGTTTGAAAAACAGATGAATACGCTGGTGCGGACTGGTAAACAGATTAATGATACGTCCGCAGAAAAAAATGGCATAGGCGATATTACTTTAGAAGGTCGCTATAACGTTTGGCGTAGTACGCGTTGGGATAAATTTGCGACTGTGCTGTTAGGCACATCATTGCCTTCAGGTCACTTTGATGGTAATCGGGATTCATCAGGCGCACTTCAAGCCCCTGGATTACAGTTAGGTAAGGGTGTCGCAACTTTTACGGGCGGTCTTTTATATTCGGAACGCTGGAAAGATTGGTGGTTGCACACGTCTGCACTTTATACCGTCAATCCTGAAAACAGCGATGATTTTGCCTTCGGTGATGTTGCCTCAGTCGGTATGGCTTTACACTACACACCAAACTATGACTGGATGGTCGGTGTTGAAATGGATGCCAGCTACACAGAGAAAAATCAAGACAAGGGCATCAAAGTAGGCAACAGTGGTGGTACGGCGGTTAATCTAGCGTTTGTTTCCGACTATCGTTTTCTCAACGCGTTAGGCGGCAATTTTAAATTGCGCGGCTCGATTGGTCTGCCAGTTTATGAGAATTTGAACTCCAATCCGATGGTGAACGCAAAGAAACAACCGTTTACCCAAGTTCAACTGGGTGATGGTTTTTTTGCTAATGTCGCGCTAGTGTGGACGTTCCGTGACGCACCAGAAAGTTATTAATTAACTTAAACTTCCGAGGTTTTAAAAGCCTCGGAGGTTTATTCTTAAAGGATTATTTTTTATGCGTAAGCTAAACACATTAAATATTTTATTGGTTCTGATTTGTTGCTTAGCGACATTGGCTTATGCAGACGATTCACAAGAACCGTTACCACCTGATGAGGCGTTTGCTTTGACCGCTACAGTGCCATCAAGCGATATGCTACGGCTGAGTTGGCAAATCGCTGACGGCTATTATTTGTATCAACACAAATTCGCTATTAGCTCACAAACTCCGACTATAAACCTTGCTAAACCGTCTTTTCCTGCCGCAGAAAATAAAAATGATCCATTTTTTGGCACGGTAGCGATTTATCGTCAGCAGCTTACACTGGATATCCCATTAAAACGGCAAGCGGCAACAGACAATTCTGTGACCATAGACGTGACTTTTCAAGGTTGTGCGGATAAAGGAATTTGTTACTTGCCCATTCATAAAACCATGAGCTTTGATTTAGCGAATAATGACACCCACTAAAATTGAACAGCTTTTATTATACGTCTTCCATCTTTACAGAACTTAATAAACCCAAGTGTTTAGCATCAATTTCAATTAGCAATTCACTTGCACCAAAATCGTCGATTTTTTCCTCTAAAATTTGCGCACAAGCAGATAGTTTTGCGCGAATATCACCTTGATTAGCATTTAAGTAACAGCGTTTTTTAAGTTTAGAACTGGCAAATTGTTCCGTTAGCACTTGATAAAGTAACTCAAGTCCCAGCCCTGTTTCAGCCGAAATCCAAACGCGTATCGCATTACCTGCATCGTCACGATCAATATGCGGCTGAACATTTTCCAATAAATCAATTTTATTAAACACTTCTACACGCCTGATTTTATCCGCACCTATTTCTTCCAAAACCAAATGAACTTGGTGCATGATTTCATCACGATCTTCAGCATTGGCATCAATAACGTGTAGTAATAATTCGGCTTCACTGGCTTCTTGCAAGGTTGATTTGAATGCCGCAACTAATTCATGCGGTAAATGACGAATAAAACCGACCGTATCAGCTAACACAATGTCGGTATTATTGGGCAACACACAACTGCGTAACGTCGGATCTAAGGTAGCGAATAATTGATCTGCAACATAAATCCCCGCGCCTGTTATCGTGTTGAATAGTGTTGATTTGCCCGCATTGGTATAACCGACTAAGGAAACCGTCGGCACTTCGGCTTTTTTGCGTTGACTACGCCCTTGATGACGTTGCTTATCGACTTTATCCAAGCGTTGCTGAATTTGCTTAATGCGTACGGCTAATAAACGGCGATCGGTTTCTAATTGGGTTTCGCCAGGACCGCGTAAACCAATACCGCCTTTTTGCCGTTCCAAATGCGTCCAACCGCGTACTAAGCGTGTGGATAAGTGCTTTAATTGTGCTAATTCAACTTGTAATTTACCTTCAAACGATTGAGCGCGTTGGGCGAAAATATCCAGAATTAAACCGTTTCTATCCACCACCCGTACGCCTAAAAATTTTTCCAGATTTCTTTCCTGACTGGGCGATAACGGATGATTGAACAACACCACATCGGCTTCATATTGTTCAATCATGGCTTTAAGTTCGTCTAGTTTGCCTATGCCGATAAAATATTTGGGATCAGGACGTTGACGGCTACCTGTGACAACATAAACAGGATCAGTGCCAGCGGATTTAGCTAACTCTTTTAATTCAAAAAGATTTTCCTGTTCATAACGAAAGCTTATGTGAACGAGAATCGCTCGTTCACCTGAATCGGGGGGGCGATCAAACACACAACACTCCACTACGGTAATTAGTTAAGCGCGTTAACGCGCTTTTAATAGGTTTTACTGGCTTTTTAAACGAGCGAAGACGGTTAGGCAAAAAAGTCTGCTATGGTCTGATACTGGGGTATTTTTAGACAAATCAAGCGTGCTTATTCTTCGCTGGTTTCATCATCACGCGTGATTTTTACGGCCTTACTAGGCACTATCGTTGAGATAGCGTGCTTATAGACCATTTGGCTAACGGTATTTTTTAGCATAATGACATACTGATCAAACGAATCGACTTTCCCCTGCAACTTTATGCCGTTAACAAGAAAAATTGACACAGGTGTATGTTCTTTTCTAAGTGCATTTAGAAAATTATCCTGTAAATTTTGACCTTTTGACATCCGATTTCTCCTTATTGTTGGTTTTTGTTTGCTTAAGATAACTGCAATTAACGACCAATACAAATTATTATCATGGCTTCTATTTGAGTAATGTAAAGCAGGTATGGCTACGCAACCCATAAAAATCAATGGCAAGGCATATTTTTCTATTTTTTAATAATAGGCATGGGACGTGCTACTGCTATTTTTATTACGAAAACACTATATATTGTGCTATTATGAAAAAAAATATCTACATATAGACATTAATCGGTAATTGCCTAACATCGCTAACCTGCTGATTTATGGTTTATTTTCACATAAAAACTGCTTAGGAAAATTCATCAATGACTGCACAACTTCATGTCATCGCCAATACTGTGACCGAAATTCCCTTTCAAGATGCTTCAATGGATATATGGGATACCAAATATCGCTTAAAAACTAAGGACGGTGTGGCTATTGATGGTACGATTGATGAAACCTACCAGCGCGTTGCCAAAGCCCTCGCCGAAGTTGAAATAACCGAAGCCAAACAAAAGCAATACTACAAAGAATTTCTATGGGCATTACGTCAAGGCGTAATTCCGGCAGGTCGTATTATCTCCAATGCGGGTGCATTAGCTCATAAGCCCTCAACCTCAACCATCAACTGCACTGTGTCAGGCACTATCGCTGATTCGATGGACGATATATTGCATAAAGTGCATGAAGCGGGACTCACATTAAAAGCTGGATGCGGAATCGGTTATGAATTTTCCACCCTAAGACCCAAAGATGCTTATGTTTCAGGCGCAGGTGCATACACCTCTGGTCCGCTGTCATTCATGGATATTTACGACAAAATGTGTTTCACCGTGTCATCCGCAGGTGGCAGACGGGGCGCACAAATGGCAACCTTTGATGTCGCTCACCCTGATGTCGTGGAATTTATCCGTGCCAAACGTGAAGATGGTCGCTTACGTCAATTCAATTTATCGCTGTTGATTACCTCTGAATTTATGCAGGCGGTTAAAAATGACCTGCCGTGGGCATTGTCGTTTCCTGTCACAGAAAAAGAAGTGCTGTTAGACAAACTGGATTTGCAAGACAGTAGCACAATCGTCTGGCGTGATGTCCCCAGCATAGAAAATTACATTCTCAACGAAGCAGGTTTAGTGGCGTGTAAAATCACCAAAACCATACCCGCTCGTCGTCTTTGGGACATCATCATGAGTTCCACTTACGATTACGCTGAACCAGGTTTTATCTTGATTGATAAAGTCAACGAGATGAACAACAACTGGTTTTGTGAAAAAATCCGTGCCACTAACCCATGTGGCGAACAGCCATTGCCGCCTTACGGGTCGTGCCTTCTTGGCTCAATCAACCTAACCCGCTTCGTCAAAAAGCCCTTCACCAGTGAAGCGTATTTTGATTGGGACAACTACAAAAAAACCATTCGTATTTTTACGCGTATGTTAGACAACGTGGTAGAAATTAACGGCTTACCGTTAGAAAAACAACGGGAAGAAATTACCAGCAAACGCCGTCATGGCATGGGCTATTTAGGCTTAGGCTCAACTGTCACCATGTTGGGAATGCGTTATGGCGATAGCCACTCCGTGCAGTTTACCGAAGACGTGACCAAAATTTTAGCCATCGAAGGTTGGAAAGAAGGCTTAACACTGGCAAAAGAAAAAGGCGCGGCTCCGATTATGGAACAGCTTTTTACCGTCACCACCGCCATGCTACATCAACGCCCTGAAATGATTACCGACGGCTACAAAGTCGGCGATACCATTGCAGGCAAAGTCTTACACGCCAAATACAGCCGCTATATGCAGCAACTGGCAAAAGAAGAACCTGAATTAGTGGCTGAATTGATTGAAACAGGCGCACGTTTTACCCATCACAGCTCAATTGCCCCAACTGGCACAATTTCCTTATCCTTGGCAAATAATGCCAGCAACGGCATAGAACCCAGTTTTGCCCATCACTATGCGCGTAACATCATTCGCCAAGGCAAAAAATCCAAAGAAAAAATCGACGTGTTTTCCTTTGAACTATTAGCCTACCGTGAAATGGTCAATCCAGATGCTATGCCCTACAGCGACAACCCTGCACACCAACTGCCCGCTTACTTTATCGCGGCGGATGATGTCACGCCCAAACAACACGTTGACATCCAAGCGGCGGCACAACGTTGGATAGACTCCTCCATCTCCAAAACTGCCAACGTACCCACCGATTTTCCTTACGAAGATTTTAAAGACATCTACCAATACGCCTACGACAAAGGCTTAAAAGGCTGCACCACCTTCCGATTTAACCCCGAAGTTTTCCAAGGCGTATTAGTCAAAGCCTCAGATCTAGAAAACACCACCTACCAATTCACCCTAGAAGACGGCGAAATCATCGAACTCAAAGGCAACGAAGAAATCGAATATGACGGCGAAATCCACAGTGCGGCGAACTTGTTTGATGCGTTGAAAGAAGGGTATTACGGAAAACTGTAAAGACCTTACATCACAACGTTTTTATACAAATTGTTTAGTTAAACAAGATTTTATATGGTGGTTGATTGTTTAAGAATTTGGTTTCAATTAAGAGGTGTTAAATGACAATTGCAGAACACAGATTAACTATAATTCATCAAATTGAAGAATTATCCGAAGAATCACTGATTGAATTGGAAAAAATCATTGCCAAATTAAAAGCTAAACAGAAAAGTGATGATATTTCTGATTTAGGTGGTTTTTTTAAAAACAATACCATTGTATTAACGAATGAAGAACTTTGTAAGCCCGTTGATTTCAACGAGGAATAAGCGTGGTTATTGCCGTTGATACTAATATCATTATTCGTCTTGCTATGCGGGATGATGAAATACAATATCAAAAAGTAATGGCGTTATTTAAAGAACAGCAATTTTTTATCAGCCGAACCGTACAGCTTGAAACAGAATGGGGTTTACGTTCTCGTTATAAACGTACTGTTGCTGAAATCGCTGATTTTTTCGCTTTGTTATTACAAAAGAATCAGATTATTTGTGAAAACGAGCAAGCCCTAATGACGGCAATTTATTGTTATCGTTTAGGAGCTGATTTTGCCGATGCTTTGCATTTAACCAATACCCAGAATATGCCTTTTTATACCTTTGATGAACGATTTTGTAAAAAGGCAATTCAGGAAAGTTTAGTGTCGCGGGTTAATTTTCTGTAATGGTATTAGAACTGACAGATTTTAAAACCTTGTTAATTAGAACTTGAAAGAATGTTGGGGTTCGCAAAGCTCATCCCAACGTACGCGGTACTTTAAATATGTTTGAATCTATTACTATTTTTAATCAAAATAAAACAAGTGTATCAACACCATTAGATATAGGTGCTTTAGTTGAATGTATGTTGTTTTATGGCAATACCACTATAGTTGCTAATCAAAGCACTTTGAAGCAATTATTTAGATACTTTGGAATAGATGGAATTATTGAGCTTATCAATGAAGATTTATTGCAAATAATTTACACAGAAACATTTTTAGGTATACATACTAAAACTATTAATAAACTTGAGTATCATGATTTTATTGCGGCAACAACAGATTCAATGCAATACCAAACAGCACTTAGAAATATTTGTATTGAAATAACAGATAAAAAAGGAAAAGGAAGGAGAATTGCCCAAAGAATACAAAGTCAAGACTTAATTAAAGTAAAAAAGCATGAAAATATTATTCTGGATGGTTCAAAAAACTCTATTCTTAATCAAGAATATATGAATAATGCCACTAAAATTATTTTAAAAAATTCTATTCCTGAAAAAATTGATGTCGATAATATAATATTTCATACGAATGAAACAGAAAATGGCGTATTTGTCTCTTCCAATATAGATTTTTCAGCACTAAATAAGATTTATCACAAATATATTCCTCCATCTCACTCAACCATAACACACGCTCATTTACTTAGTCATATTTTGGACATGGAAAGTGAGCTTTACTTTTCTGCTAATAATCTTTCTGAAATAGCAACAAGTGAATTAGGCTCTGAACTTATATCACATAAAATAAGTTATATTATGGATAAAAGCATTAAAAGCAAAAAATCTATATCAGATTTTCAACAGTTTGTTTTTAATGATGCGAAGTCATTAAGAGAAGCTGTCAATAATGGAAAAGTCGATATAAATGACTTAATATCTGTTCTTAAAAAATCACAAAAATTTAAGAAATGGATTTCTGGTGTTGAATCCAATCAGAATCTTCTTAAAGAATATTATAACGAAGTAGCAAATGAAACTTTCTTAGAAAAACTTACAGGAAAAACGGCACGGTTTTGTTTTTTTGTTGGTTCTGCTGAATTACTTACTCATTTAGCCACAAACTCTGTACTGCCAAATGATATTGCAAAAATGGTAGGTCTCGGATTTAGTGTTTTTGATTATTTTTGGCTTGACCGATTATATTCTGGTTGGAAACCGAATCAATTTATTGAAAATGAAGTAAAGAAATTATTGGTTAGCAAATAACTCGTAAGGCGGAATAGCTTGCGTATTCCGCCTTATGTTATGCCATTATGCGGTGCATTACGCTATCGCTAATGCACCCTACGCTAATTTTATTACACCCTAATATTAAGCATTAAAATGTCTAAAACCACACCTTATGATGTCATCGGCGGCGAATTAATAATTCGTGATTTAGTCGAGCGATTTTATTTTTATATGGATAGCTTGCCAGAAGCGAAAGGAATACGAGATATGCACCAGCCAGACCTTACTTCTGCTAAAACTAAGTTATTTAAGTTTCTTTCGGGTTGGTTAGGCGGTCCTGATTTATTTGTCCAAGAATATGGGCATCCGATGTTACGCGCCCGTCATTTACCGTTTGCGATTGGTGAATCAGAACGCGATCAATGGATGTTATGTATGAATAAAGCCATTGCGGAAATACCGATGAATCCAATCTTAGAAACTAATTTAAAAAATGCGTTGCAAGAATTAGCAACGCATATGATTAACTCGTAAGGCAATTGTTTTAATTGAGCAATGTGAAGATATTTATGTGCCTGAGATTATCAAATAATAATCACTGATTTTGTAGAGACGTTGCGCTGTAACGTCTAACGTCTTTGTAACAAGTTATAACGATTTGAATTGACAGCCATTACTCCCATTTTTAAAACTAATCATTTGTAATGAATAACACCACCTTAATAAAGATGTTGCGATGCAATGTCTCTACGAAAATATTTCTATCATTCTCCCTAACGCTCAGCGTTTAAATCCGTAAATAAGCAAAAAATTAACAACATAACAATCAATGGGTTATAATCGACTTCGCGCCTAAGTCATTGATTATTATTGAGCTATTTTTAACGGAACTATTTACATAAGAAATTGATAAGACTTTGATTTATAAAGTCTTTGTTATTTACAATATCCACGGACACAGAACATGGTACATAAAATCGCAAAAAAAATTGTCTCTTACAAAGTGATAGGCAATGAGCTTCCACCAGAAATAACGCATACAGAAGAACCGAAAGTGGATGTCGAAAGTATGCACGAAAATTTAGAACGCCCTGAGATTTTAATGGGTTCGACGTTTAAAATTAAAACCCCGCAATCGGAACACGCGCTGTATATTACGATTAATGACGTGATATTAAATGCTGATACTGAATATGAAGAACGCCGTCCTTATGAGGTGTTTATTAATTCTAAAAATATGGAACATTTTCAATGGGTGTTGGCATTAACGCGGGTTATTTCGGCGGTGTTTCGTAAAGGCGGGGATGCGTGCTTTTTAGTGGAGGAGTTGAAAGCAGTATTTGATCCACAGGGCGGTTATTTTAAAAAAGGTGGGGTGTTTATGCCGTCGTTAGTGGCTGAAATCGGTTATGCCATTGAAGCGCATTTAAAAGAAATCGGTATGATTAAACCTGCCGAAATGGACGATCATCAAAAGAAATTTTTAGCCGCTAAGCGTAAAGAGTTTGATGCCTTACATAGCGACACGTCAACCTTGGATGAAGAAGGTGATTTTCCTGCTAAAGCGTTGTTATGTGGTAAGTGCCAAACTAAAGCATTGGTGTTGATGGATGGCTGTATGACCTGTCTTAATTGTGGTGATAGTAAGTGTTCGTAGTAGGGAACGGGCAACCTAAGGGTTGCCCCTACACACGACTCAATTAAGGATAAATTACTTTAGGCTGAAAATTTGCCGCTGGGTACTTAGGATCAAATTCGTCAACTACGGGCTGGGCAGGTGCTTTAGCAACGGCGGTACTGTCGGCAGAATAAATGACCGTGGGTTGGAAATTGGCCGCGGGGTATTTAGTATCAACTTCACTGCTAGCAGGTGCTGATGTTTGCGGTGCAACACTCTTATCAAGATAGATGACTTGAGGCTGAAAATCGGCGGCGGGATATTGGCTATCTGCGAATACAGTTAATGAAGTGAGTGCCATCACAGCAACAGCCAATCCTAAAATAATAGTTTTTTTCATGGTACGTTATCCTATTGGTTAGTGTTGTAGAAGCCTAGCTAAAGGTCTCCATATAAGGCGAGACAGGCTTTGAGTATCGAATATTTTGCCGCATTTCGCAACCGCTTTTATGCTTATAACAGGTGTTTTATGTCAGGATAGTGATTAATTAGCTGTTGACGAAAATTTTCAATTGCCGCCTCATCATGGCGTTGCGTTCTTGGAATGGGGACGACAATATCGTTAATCACCCTCATCGGTGCGGATGCTAAAAAAATCAGCCTATCCGCCAGTGCAATCGCTTCACGCAAATCATGCGTTACAAATAATACCGTGTGCGGGCGTTGTTGCCACAGTTGCAATAATAGGCTTCTTACATCGCGCGCTGTCGGTGGGTCTAAGGACACAAACGGTTCATCCATCAATAGTAAATCTGGATTAACTGCAAAGGCACGAATGATAGCGACACGACGATTCATACCCACCGATAAGCGTTCAGGATATTCATGCTGCGATTGAGTGAGCTGCATGGTTTCTAGCAACGGATCAATGAGAGTAGGGGATTGTTCTGACTCTAACACTAATTCAATATTTTCTCGTACCGTTCGCCACGGCAATAAGCGCGGATTTTGAAAAATATAGCCAATTTTAGGTGCAGTATGCTGCTGTCCTACTTGAATTTCACCTTCATAATGCGTGTCCAGACCCGAAAGGCAATTTAATAATGTCGTTTTGCCGCACCCAGAAGACCCCACCAAACATACAAATTCATTGGCTTGTAGCGACAAACTAAAATTTGCAATGGTTGGTTGTGCCGTACCTATGTAGGTTTTGTTGATGATGTTAATCTGCACATCGGTCATCGCCGCCACCTTAACGCCTTGTTATCCAAAGGCTTTAAAATCAGCCATTCTATCAACTGAATCACTGCAACAAAGGCAATGGTGTACGCCAAAATACTGGCAACATCGAACATTTGAAAAAACAAATGCAGTTGGTAGCCCATGCCATTGCTACGCCCCAATAATTCCACCACCAAAATAATTTTCCAAATTAACGCCAGACCTGAACGCGTTGCACCCATGATAAACGGTTGCAACTGAGGCAAAATCACATGACATAAGGTTTTACGTTTACTGAAATGATAACACCGCGCCATGTCCATTAAATCACTATTGAGAGCGCGTGTACCTTCGCGGATAGTCACTATCACATTGGGCAATTTATTAATCACTACCGCCAAAATCGCCGCTGATTCCACCAAGCCAAACCAAACGTAACACAGAATAATCGTTACTAAGGCGGGAACATTAAGAAAAATCACCAGCCAATTATCAAAAAACGCATTTAGTGGTTTATTGCGTCCCAATACAATACCAATCGCGCACCCTAACAGCATAGAAATAGAAAAACTAACCACTAAGCGCAACAAGGTCACGCCCAAATGATACGGCAACTGCCCTGACACTATCGCCTGCCACAATACCATAGCGACCGTGTAGGGAGTTGGTAGTGTGTTGTTATGTAGATAACTTGCCGCGCCTTGCCATACGGCTAGAAATACCAGCAATGACAGGCTAGGCAAGTATTTATTGAATTGCATTATTTACCAGACCAAAACGTCCCTGTTTGTAGCGTGTCAGATTTACCTGTCAATTGACTATCACTCACTGTTTTCAATACGGTATAAATGCGTGCGGCGGCTTGTTGTTCTTTGTCGCCCCATTGCTCTACGCTACCTTCACAATAGCGTTGTCGTAATAACTTTTGTGTGGCGGCATCATCCACTTTGGTTAAGGGGATGACTTTTTGCCACGCGGTATCGTCTGTGCATAAGGATTTTTTAGCTTGTGTACTGGCTTTGAAAAAACTATTTACCGCTGATGAATGACTTGATGCCCAGCTTTGTTTAAATACATAACCTAAGCTAGGAACGTTTTCAGTGATACCTAAGCCTTTTAAAATACCTTTGCCGTCGATGATTTGTCTGAAACCTGCCGCTTCTAATTTGGCGGCAAAATGCCAATAGGTGAGGGCGGCATCAACGCGGTTTTGTTTGAATTGTTCGCTAATTAATGGTGGTGCGCCGAAAGTTTTTTCCACCGATTTGTTTAAATCTACGGAGTCTTTTTTGGCTAACGCTTGTAGTAATAACCAGTTTTTATCTAGTTCACCGCCTGCAATGCCTAGGCGTTTTCCGTTTAAATCTTTAACGGTATGAATTGGGCTGTTTTCTGGCACGACTAACGCGCCAGCGGTAGTGGAATAGGGATAAAAGCTAAAATCTTCACCTTGCGCTCTAAGACTTGAAACCCATATCCAATCGGAAACTATCATATCGACAGCACCCGATTGTAAAGCGATTTTGCCTGCTTCAGCCGTAGCGACAGGATGAACTTCAATTTGAAAATCTACCGATTCAGCAGGTAATGCGGACAATTCCCACTCGACGGTACCGCCTGCTTGTGCGCCAATACGGATGGTGGTTTTTTCGGCAGCAAAACAGTTGCTGAGCGTAATAAGGCAAAGCATGATAAAAAAGGAATAAGTTTTCATGAGATTAACCAAGTGAGTAAAGAGTGAAATTGTCCACGAAAGGCACGAAAATAGTTAAATATTTTCGTGCCTTTTGTGTTTTTCGTGGACAAAAGATTATAACGGCAAAGCAGAAAACGCATCCAAGGCATCAACAGCCGTTGCTGCACGTCGTATTAACTCCAAGTTATGTTCTAAATCCATCATACCTCCCACTGCCAGTGTAACAATCATTGCTTCAAACGCGTAAGTTAAATGAGCGCGATAGCGTTGTATTAAAAAGGCGGTATCAATACCGATCACGCCTTGATTGCTCAGTATTTGGCTGTATCTAGTCAGTAGCTCTAACTCATGTTTCTGGCGCGTGTCGGGATTCAATGCGGTGGCTAAAAAATAAGCCACATCACTGACACCTTCACCCATACGCACTAATTGCCAATCAAGAAAACCTGCGTGTGATTTATCACTGTTCCAAAATAAATTGCCCGAATGGCAATCATGATGAATCAAGGTTTGTGGCGCGGCGGCAAGAAATTTCATGACTTTACGACGATACCGCGCATAACGTAAGGCGGGTTTGTGTAGTCTTGCAGGTATTGCTGTACCCGCTAATTGCAAGCCACGCTTCATTAAAGGCACTGCTAACGCTGATCCTAATGAATCTTCTAAACGGCGTACTGAGCCTGATAACCAGCGATAATTAGGATGATGTACGGTATTCCAAAAATGTCCATGAAAACGCGCAAGTTGTTCTATGACTAATTGTGATTGTGAAATATCCAATGATTCGCGTGGGCTACTGGCAACACCTGCAAATTCAGCGACATCAGCCAATACCAAGGTCGAGCCGCGTCCAAACTGACTTTGTGCCGCAAGGCAAACAGGTTTTGTCACAGGGACGCAGTGAGCCAATTCATTATAAAAACGTACCTCGGTATGAAGTAATCTGGGTAACGCTGTAATCATTCGCGCCCGCCATGCCAGTGATGGTAATTTAACAAACCAGCCTCTGGGTAATTTTTTACCATTATGATCGACCATGACGCGTACTCGCGTGGTCGTCCCTACCTCAACAGCAAGTACATCGACATTTTTTACCACCGTGTTGCTATCATGTTGATTCACAACCTGTTGCGCCCAAGCCACAGTCAAATCACTGGGTTTTCTAACTAGAATAGTCCGCTTCATGTTGCCCTCCCTTTCTTAGCAACTATTACTTGATAAGATAATGCTTATTTTTTATTCTACCATAGCCTTATGCTGGAACAGGAATGCGTAAAAAGCACTTAATATGTATTGTCAATTGAATGAGGGCATACAGGCATTCATAAGGAAAAAATGATTTACCTCATCGAAAGAGACGCTCATAATCTTTATTAGTTTAATGTTCATCCACTCACGGAGAAAAACCATGATTAACTTATGCGGTTTTGCGGTTAGCAATTATTACAATAAAACTAAACTGGTGTTGCTGGAAAAAGGCATCGCTTTCACCGAAGAACAAGTATTTCCCTCGCAAGATGAAGCTTTGCTGAAACGTTCTCCGCTGGGAAAAATCCCGTTTATTGAAACAGAATACGGTTGTTTGTCAGAATCTCAAGTAATTCTGGAATATTTAGAAGAAACGTATCCTGAAATACCACTGTATCCTGCCAATAGTTTTGAGCGAGCAAAATGTCGGGAATTGATACAACATCTGGAACTTAACATCGAATTACACGCCCGCCGTTTGTATAAAGAAGCATTTTTTGGTGGTACGGTATCTGATGATACTAAAAATGAAGTTAAAGAATTGTTAGAGAAAGGCTTGAAAGGTTTAGCGCGGCTAGCAAAATTTTCACCTTATATTGCGGGCGAAACATACACCGCCGCAGATTGCGTGGCATGGTTACATTTTTTCATGGTGAGTATGACGTGCCAAAAAATCTACGGCACTGACCTCGTGGCAACATACCTGCCTAATGCTGCCAATTATATGCAGTTAATAGAAGCCCGTCCTGCCGCGCAAAAAGTTGCCGCCGATAGAGCGGCGGCGATGGTAACCTTTCTTAAGAAATAAGGATGCACATAAATACGAGTGATACGATGTTCTGTAGAGACGTTACAATGCAACATCTCTACAATGAACATTTATGTATCACCAAAAATGTACTAAACAATGAAACTGTATTTTCAACAAACTACACTCGGTAAACTGGGCATCGCTGAACTGGGCGGCAACATCACTGATGTCTATTTTGCAGGTGATTTCATTCCGCAAGACGTTGAGATAGTTGAAACCACGCTAATCAACGAGGCATTCTCACAACTGAACGCCTATCTTGCGGGTGAATGCCGCGAATTTTCTTTACCACTTGCCCCGCGTGGTACGGTTTTCATGCAGACCGTGTGGCAAGCTTTGTGTGCTGTGCCTTACGCAACAACCGCCAGTTATAAAGACATTGCCCTAGCAATAAACAACCCAAAAGCCGTGCGAGCCGTCGGGCAAGCCAATCATAAAAACTCCATTCCCATTTTTATACCCTGTCATAGAATCATCGGCAGTAACGGCAAGTTAGTTGGCTACAGTGGCGGTTTGGATATTAAAGAATTTTTGTTAGCACTAGAAAAGCGCAATGCGTAAATAATTTTCCACAAAAAGCACGAAAGACGCGAACAGAATGCTAAGTAATAATCTATTGAATTTAATGCATTATTAGTTTCGTGCTTTTTGTGTTTTTCGTGGATGTAATACTGTCCTTACCTCAGCCCAACACCTAGTTCTTAGGTATAATCAGCGATGACTTCAACAACCCTTAAAGGCTTAGATTTAATTATGAATACAACGGTACTTTCACCTATTAAAATCGGCTGTTACTCACTACCAAATCGTGTTGTTATGGCACCTTTAACAAGGATGCGCTCACCTAATGGTATAGCGAATGAGTTAATGGCGAGCTATTACACACAACGCGCCAGTGCGGGCTTGATTATTTCCGAAGCCTCACCTATTTCACCGCAAGGCATTGGTTATCCTGCGATTCCCTGCATTTATACGGCTGAGCACGTGGAAGGTTGGAAAAAAGTAACTACCGCTGTTCATGCACATAACGGGCATATTTTTTTACAGTTATGGCATGTTGGGCGTATTTCTCATCCTGATTATCATGACGGTCAATTGCCTGTCGCACCATCGCCTATTCAGCCTAAAGGCAATGCCATTACGCCGCATGGTATGAAGCCATTTGTCACGCCGCGTGACTTATCAATTACTGAAATTCAGGACATTGTTGAACATTATCGTCATGCCGCTGAAAACGCACTGGCGGCAGGTTTTAATGGTGTGGAAATACACGCAGCTAATGGCTATTTGATAGATCAATTTTTGCGTGATGGCTCTAATCAACGCATGGATGAGTATGGTGGTAGCGTAGAAAACCGTACCCGATTTTTATTGGAAGTCACTAAAGCGGTGGTGTCAGTGTGGGGTTCAGATCGTGTGGGTGTGCGTCTTGCACCGAGCGGTACATTTAATGATATGACTGATTCTGTACCCGAGGCTTTGTTTGTCTATGTGTTAGGGCAACTGAATAATTTTAACTTAGCATACCTGCATGTGGTTGACGCACTGGAAAGTGATATTCGTCATGGTGCAAATGTAGTTGATTTGGCTGTATTACGCGCGGCTTATCAAGGTACACTCATTGTTTGTGGTGGTTATGATTATGAGCGTGCCAATGCAACTATTGAACAAGGTTTGGCAAATGCAGTGGCTTTTGGGCAGTTATACATTGCTAATCCAGACTTAGTTGAGCGTTTTGCAGCTAACGCACCGTTAAATACGCCTGACCCTAGCACTTTTTATGGTGGTGAGGTTAAAGGTTATACGGATTATCCGACGATAGCTGATTAATTAATGTCCACGAAAAACACGAAAGGTACAAAATAAAGCAAATAGTTTTGTGCCTTTCGTTGCTTCCAGTACGCAAATTTTGTTACTCGCATAAAAAACCATTTGCATTATGCGACGCTAATTTTACTAATACTGCATTTATTATTGGATATTTTTAGTATCCATTTTATATCCATTAATACTCCGTTTAAAACGATTGTTGCTTTTAATTTCTTCGATAAAAACTATTACTTTTATATAATTCACAATGTGTTAGAAACTTATTGTAAGTAGATACAGTAAAGGGTTATATGGATGAGCTATCAAGAAAAAGATTCATTAAAATAGTCGAAACTATGCCGACTATCATAGATAATACGCGGCTGTTTAATTTCAAGTTATAGGATGTCATAACCCCGTTATGAAGTTGGAAAAAATCAAACTTTCGGGTTTTAAATCCTTTGTTGATAACACCGTTATTCCAATCACTAGCAATCTCACTGCTATCGTAGGACCGAATGGGTGTGGTAAATCTAATATTATTGATGCAGTGCGTTGGGTGATGGGCGAAAGTTCAGCTAAACATTTACGCGGCGGTAATATGGCGGATGTCATTTTTAATGGCTCATCGAGTCGTAAACCTGTTAGCACTGCGTCAGTTGAGCTGATCTTTAATAATTCGGAAGGCAAGCTAGGCGGTGAATATGCACAATATGCCAGCATTGCCATTAAGCGGCAGGTCAGTCGTGATGGGCAGTCCTTATATTGGCTGAATGGTTCACGGTGTCGGCGCAGGGATATTACTGATTTATTTTTAGGGACAGGACTCGGTTCACGCAGTTATGCCATAATCGAGCAAGGCACAATCTCACGCATGGTGGAATCTAAACCCGAAGAGTTGCGTGTGCATATTGAAGAAGCGGCGGGTATTTCTAAATATAAAGAACGCCGTCATGAAACAGAAACGCGTATGCGTAACACCCGCGACAATCTGGAACGGCTGGATGATTTGCGTGATGAAGTAGAAAAGCAAATCAAGCATTTGCAAAAACAAGCCGAAAAAGCGGAAAAGTACACCGACCTTAAACAACAAGAACGCCAGTATAAAGTCGAATTGCTAGCCATGCGCTGGCAAAGTTATCAGCAAACCACCACTCAGTTAGACGCGCAATTACAAAAAGTAGCCACCGAACATAATCGCTTATTTATCGAATTACGCGAGATGGATAATCATCTTGAACAACAGCGTGCTGACTATAAAACTCAGCAACAGCAAGTCAACCAAGTACAAGGTGATTATTATAATGTGGCTGCTGAAGTTGGGCGTTTTGAACAAGCAATTAAGCACGAACAACGCAATCATGAAGACACCATGCTGGAAATCGGGCGTTCACAGCAACAAGCCGATCACGCGTTGAGTGAGTTAGATACCGATAGGCAAGCATTAGAAGATATTAAACAGCAGTTAGACGAAGCAGAACAAAGCTGGCTGGTGATTCAAGAACGCCAAGAAACGGTAGTACAGTTACAGCAAGACGGGCAGCAACAACGGCACGCATGGCAAACACAATGGAATGACTATCAAACTAAAACGGCTCGCTATAAAGAACAAGCCGAAGTTCAGCGCGTTAAAATCCTGCAACTGGAACAGCAACAGCGGCAATTCAACAGCCGTATGGATAAATTATCAGCAGAACGTGAAGAGTTATCAATGGCAGATTTAGCCGATGACATTGAACTCTTGGCAGAGAGTATTGAGATTATTGAAGTTCAGCGTGAAGATTTACACGCTGAGCTTGAACAGCTACAACAACAAATTACAGAACAACGCCAACAGATTAAACAACTGCATAATGAGCTACATAGCCAGCGTTCTTTGCAACAGCAACTGAAAGGCAAAATAACCGCCTTGGAATTATTACAGCAACATGCGATGGGTAAAGATAATAAAAATCTTAGCGCGTGGCTGGAACACTGCAATATAACCACCGAACAAGGACGCTTAGCTGAATATCTGGAGGTGGAAACAGGCTGGGAAACAGCAGTTGAAACGGTGTTAGGCAGTTATTTAGAGGCAGTTTGTTTGGCGCATATAGAATTATTGTTACCGCATTTGCCGAATTTAACCGACCAATCTTTAACGCTATTTGGTACGCAATGCGTACCAAACGCGATTAACGATACTGCCACGAGCTTATTAACTAAAGTGACAGCACCGTGGGATTTAAGCAGTTTGTTATCGACTATTTATTGTGCTGATGATAACGACACGGCTCAACGCTTAGTTTCAGGACTACAAGCGCATGAATCCATTATTACGCCCGATGGTCTTTGGTTGAGTACAAGTTGGTTAAAAATTCAGCGTAGCAAAGATCATAAAACAGGTGTGTTACAACGCGAAAAAGAATTACGTTCGTTAAAACAACAGTTAGAACAATTGCAACAAAAAATCGCTGAATCTGAAGATTGCTTAGCCAGTACCGAAGCTCAGCTAAAAGCGGCTGAACTGCAACGCGAGTCGGTGGCGCGAGCAGATAGCAATTTAGGCATGGAATTATCGCTGAAAAACTCAGAATACAGTGCGCAATCCGCTCGACTAGAACAACAACACCGCCGCCTTGAACAAATCAGTAACGAACAACAGGACATTTGTGTTGAGTTGGAAGACACTATCGACACCATGACCGAGGCACGACAGTTACAGGCAGAGGCCGAAGAAATTATGGCTGAGCAAGAAACCACTCGCCAACAGCTAGAGGCGTTAAACCAAGCATTACAAACGTCCCAACACCAAACCGAACACGCTGTTAATGAAGCTAGACAACAAGCATTCGGTATCAGAGCGAAAATTGATGCGTTACGGTCTTCGGAACAGTTAACCAGCAAACAAATAGAGCGGCTACAGCTCCAGCATCAACAAGCCGTGGCGCGTATTGCCTTGTTGGAAAGCAAGCAACAGCAAACCCACGCAACATTAGATGAAGAAAAAGTCTTGCTTGCCGAGAAAATTGTCGAAAAAAATCAGCTAGAACAGCGATTAAAAACTGAGCGGCATAATCAAGACGCGCTGGAAGCCAGTATTACTGAGTTGACCAAGCAACACACGCGTGTACAAAGAGCGTTAGAAATTGAAAAAGAAGCACTTGATAAACACCGTTTTGACAGTCAAGAAAGCAAAGTGCGTGGGCAAACAATCCGTGAACAACTGAATGAAATGAATGCCGATGCTGAACAGGTCTTAAAAAATCTACCCGAACATGCGCAAGATGCGGTTTGGAAACAAAAAGTTGATGAATTATCCGCGCAAATCGAACGTTTAGGCACGATTAACTTAACGGCTATTGAAGAATACAAGGCACAATCTGAGCGGTTAGATTTTTTAAATGAACAACACGCTGATTTAATTGAAGCCTTACAAACCTTAGAACTGGCGATTAATAAAATTGATAAAGAAAGTCGGTTACGTTTTAAAGAAACATTCGATAAAATAAATACAGGTTTACAAGAAAAATTTCCAAAATTATTTGGTGGTGGTCAAGCCTATTTAGAATTAACTGAACAAGATTTATTAGAATCAGGGGTTAATATTATCGCAAGACCTCCAGGTAAAAAGAACAGCACCATTCATTTATTATCGGGCGGTGAAAAAGCATTAACAGCGGTGGCATTAGTATTTTCAATTTTTGAACTTAATCCCGCTCCATTTTGCTTGTTAGACGAAGTTGACGCACCACTTGATGATGCTAATGTCGGACGATTCTCAAAAATGGTTGAAGAAATGTCCGCCACTGTGCAGTTTTTATATATTTCACATAATAAGGTTACAATGGAAATCTCAAAGCAGTTAGCAGGTGTTACCATGAAAGAGCCGGGTGTATCCCGCATGGTCGCGGTTGATATTGAAGCAGCAGTCACAATGGCGGAAATCTAATGGACAAAGAAATACTAAGAATTGTAATTATTGCCACAGGACTCATTATCGTCATCGTTATGTTGACGTGGGGTTATCTAAAAGACCGTAAATCACAAAGAGAAATGGACTTTGATGATGAGTCAGAACCTCAGACGGCACTTAA
This sequence comes from Methylococcaceae bacterium UBA4132, assembly GCA_002380945.1. Taxonomy (GTDB): domain Bacteria; phylum Pseudomonadota; class Gammaproteobacteria; order Methylococcales; family Methylomonadaceae; genus UBA4132. Next base: position 35,266 of record DFWO01000190.1, read on the forward strand.
TGAAACCGTAAATAGTACCGATGATAGGTATGCCGATGATGAGTATATTGAACCGTTAGGACCTGCCATTGTTAATCCATCGGAGAGTTATTATTCTAACGATGAGGATGACGAGGAAGAAGATTTTGCCCCCGCACCACAGCGCATTGCAACGCCAGCGATTATTCAGTTTTGTCTAGTGGCTAAAGCGGAAGAGGGTTTTAATGGTCTGGATTTAATTCGTGCTTTCAGAATAGCAGGACTTAAATATGGTAGTTTGAAAATATTTGAACGCTTAGATGCCAATCAATTAGTCGATTTTGGTGTTGCGTGTATGGTCGAACCAGGTACATTTCCTAGCGGTCATTTAGATACCTTTTATTGCCCAGGTATCGTATTTTTTATGCAGCCAGATGCTTTAGACGATGCACTAGCGGTTTTTGATGACTATGTGGAAACCATCCGTATGTTAGCCATCGAGTTAGATGGCGATATTTGGGATCATCAAAGAAAACCACTCACTGAAGCCACCGTGCAGGCTATTCGCCAGAGTCTGTGATGTTGTCTTGTTTTTTGTCCACGAAAAACACGAAAGTCACGAAGATTTAATTCACTTGTTCCCACGTGCCGCGTGGGAATGCTGTTGAGACCGCGCCTGCGGTCTGTATGAAAACATAACTTAGCATCCCGTTTAATGTCATTGCAGAGACGTTACAGTGCAACGTCTGTACAGCATCACTACTCTTGTAGGCTACCAACACCCTCGTGCATATTTTTCGTGTATTTTGTGTTTTTCGTGGATAACTTATAAATACCTTGGAGGAATTTTGAATCTAAACTATGAGCAACTGGTTGAACGTATCAATCTATGGAATCACGCTTATTACGTCCTTGATAATCCATTGGTTAGTGATGCCGAATACGATCATGCTTTTCGAGCCTTACTGGCACTAGAAGCTGAACATCCTGAATTAGTTAGTCCAGAATCTCCCTCGCAACGTGTTGGCGCAACCCCCATCGCTGAATTTAAAAAAGTAGAGCATGGCGTAAAAATGCTCTCTTTAGCCAATGCGTTTTCGTTACAAGAAACCTACGATTTTTTTGATAAAGCCGCTAAAGAACTGAATATCAGTCCAGCATCACTGCCCATTTTTAGCGAGCCTAAACTTGATGGTTTAGCGATTACCATTCATTATCATCATGGCTTATTCAGCTATGCCGCGACGCGTGGTGATGGGCAAGTTGGCGAAGATGTTACTCACAATATTAAAACTATTAAATCCGTACCACTAAAATTAGACACCAATGCTCTGCCTGAAAAATTAGAAGTGCGTGGCGAAGTGTTCATGCCCAAAGCTGCATTTGAAAAATTAAACCGCTTGGCACAGCAACAAAACGGCAAAGTATTTGTAAATCCTAGAAATGCTGCCGCTGGCACAGTTCGGCAAATGAATCCCAAAATTGCTGCCTCGCGTGATTTGCAATTTATTCCCTACAGCGTCGGCGAATACCAAGGTGAGCGTGAATTCACTCGCCATTCAGAAATGATTGATTACCTCATATCGCTAGGTTTTAGACGCAATCCCCATTGCTATGGATTTTTAGGTAGCTTTGAGGCATTTACTGAAAATTATCAACGTATGGAACAACTACGCGACACACTGCCGATGGAAATTGATGGCATCGTTTATAAAATTGACGACTTAGCCACACAAACCGCTTTAGGTTTTATTTCCCGTTGCCCAAAATGGGCAGTGGCAAGAAAATTCCCAGCGCAACAAGCCACCACGCAACTGTTAGCGGTTGATTTTCAAGTCGGTCGTACTGGTGTTTTGACACCTGTCGCTCGCTTAGAACCTGTGTTTGTCGCAGGTGTCACGGTCAGCAATGCCACTCTGCACAATATGGACGAAATTAGCCGTTTAGGCTTGTGTATCGGTGACAGCATAGAAATTCAACGCGCAGGCGATGTGATACCCAAAGTGGCTAAAGTGATTGAGCAAGGCGAAGATAGGCAGCCAATTATCATGCCTGAGCGTTGCCCTGTTTGTGATTCGCCGATAACAAGAATCGAAGGGCAAGCGGCGTTTCGTTGTACGGGTGGGTTAATTTGTGCTGCGCAAAGTGCTGAGCGCATTGAACATTATGCTTCGCGTAAGTGTATGAATATTACCAACCTTGGTACTAAACTGATTGAACTGCTGTACAGCAAAGGTATCATCAAAACCATCGCCGATATTTACAAAATCAAACTCGATGATATAGCCACCTTAGAAGGGCAGGGCGAAAAAAGTGCGCAAAATGTACTCGATTCCATCGAAGCGTCAAAAGCAACCAAACTAAGTACCTTTTTAGCCGCGCTGGGCATTCCTGAAGTCGGCGAAGGCGGATCAAAAAATGTTGCCAAGTATTTTAAATCCCTGCCTGCTATTCAAGCGGCTAGCTTTGAAGACTTATTACAAGTGCCAGATGTTGGTCCTGTGACTGCGAAAAGTATCGTGGATTTTTTTCAGGATGCTAACAATCAAGCCATTGTTGCCGATATTATTAATGCAGGTGTAGTCTGGACTGACGAACAAGGCGAACCCGTCCAAGCTCAACCATTGGCAGGTCAAACATGGGTATTAACAGGCACAATGGTTATGCCCCGTCATGAAGCCAAAGCCTTACTGGAAAGTTTAGGCGCGAAAGTAGCTGGGTCGGTTTCTAAAAAAACCGATTGCGTGGTAGCAGGTTTAGAGGCAGGGTCTAAATTAACCAAAGCTCAAGAACTGGGTGTTAGAGTGATGAATGAAGCGGAATTTTTGGCGGAATTTAACGCGTAGATTATTTAAAAAAAGCCCATTAATTACAATTAATGGGCTTTTTATTGTGATACGTTGAAATTTATTCGGCAGGGGTCGCATGATGTTTACTATGCTCGCCTATCACCGCGTTGTCGTGTTCTTTTGCCTGAGCATCAAACCATTCATGCAGAGCTTGCGCATACTGTGGATATTCGCTTGCATAATGAATTTGCGCACCATTGGGTAACGCTTTGTATTCAAACTTTATATCATAAGGTTGAGCCATTTTTAACACGGTAAGCCCTGGCATATTAGCACCATGTATGCGTTCTGTTTCAGAAAAATCGCCTTTGCTGAAATTATTTGTCATTTTAAGCAGATAAGCCTGAATTAATTTGATTTGCTCGGTATTATCAGCCGATTTAACGACTACATGTTGCACGCCACCGTGTACGGTTTTGGTAAACGTTTGTTTGGTTTGATCGACAGCATAGGGAACGACTTGCTGGGTACGTTGACGTACTTCATCGGTGTGTTCAGAACTGGCTTTTTCAACAGCAAGTGTAGAGGTAGAAAAAAATACCAGTCCAGTGAATAGTAAAGCGTAAAGTTTCATAATCGTATACCTCGTTGTTTCTTTGTACATGACAAAAATACAGTAACTCGTTGAAATTTTGCAAAATTTCAGTCCTTTCAATATACTAAGAACTTAATGGACTGCGAAAGTTCAACGGGTTATCGGTGCATACTAAATGAACATTTTAAATGTAACAAGGTAAGAATGGTTTACCTTGTCTAAGGGGAAAAATCAGAACGATTAATCTGCAAGCAGATACCGTTCTAATGGTCTTAATATTATTGTTTATTTAGCTTTTCTTCCAATTCCGATTGGCTTAAATGCCTTACAGCTTCGCCTTTAATCATAAAAATTAAATGTTCGCAGATGTAGCAAGCATGGTCGCCAATGCGTTCAATTGCACGTACGGTCCATAAAACATTTAACGTACGGGTAATATTTCTGGGGTCTTCCATCATGTGAGTGATGAGCTGTCGAATGATGCTGGCATACTCTCTATCAACCTCGTCATCACGTCCTGTAATCTCGGTAATATCGTCGATGCACATTCTGGCAAACGCATCTAATGCACCATGTAACATATCTTTGACTAAATCAGTCATGTGATGCAATTCATGGTATTGATCTTTTTTACCGTCAGAATCAGAAAGTTGAATCGCTAGTTTGGCAATACGCTCCGCTAAATCGCCAATAATTTCCAATTCATTAATGATTTTAATCACAGTCAATAGCAAACGTAGATCGAATGCCGCAGGTTGGCGTAACGCTAAAATTTGCGTACATTCTAGGTCAATTGCCATTTCCAGCGCGTCAACCTGATTGTCTTGTTTAATGACTAACTCAGCGAGTTCTACATCACCCGTGGTAAATGCTTCGATTGCTAACTCTATTTGCTGTTCAACCAAGCCGCCCATTGTTAATACTTTATTGCGTATATCTTCCAATTCTTTGTTGAATTGTTCAGAAATATGGTGTCCTATTTTACTGTTATCCACTGTGTTTGCCTCTTTAGCCGTAACGTCCCGTAATATAATCTTCTGTTTGTTTTTTCTTTGGATTGGTAAATAACTCACTGGTAGTACCAATCTCAATCAGTTCACCCATATACATGAATGCGGTGTAATCAGAAACCCGCGCTGCTTGCTGCATATTGTGCGTAACAATGACTATAGTATATTTTTCTTTTAGCTCATTAATTAATTCTTCAATTTTGAGCGTTGAGATAGGGTCTAAAGCCGAGGCAGGTTCGTCTAATAGTAACACTTCTGGTTCGATAGCAATGGCGCGGGCAATGACTAGACGTTGTTGTTGACCACCCGATAAGCCTAATGCGTTGTCATTTAAACGATCTTTAACCTCGTCCCACAATGCCGCACCGCGTAACGAATTTTCGACGGTTTCTTCTAATACGCGCTTGTCATTAACGCCTTGAATACGCAAACCGTAGGTGACATTTTCAAAAATAGATTTAGGAAACGGATTAGGCTTTTGAAATACCATGCCGACACGTCTACGCAAAGCGGCGACATTAACTGATTTGTCGTAAATATTTTCATCGTCCAGTAAAATTTTGCCTTCGATGGTGACATTATCGACCAAATCATTCATGCGGTTGATGCAGCGTAATAACGTGGATTTACCACAGCCACTGGGTCCTATGTAAGCAGTGACTTTTTTACGATACATTTCCATGTTCACGCCATGTAATGCTTGTTTTTTGCCATAAAAAAGATTTAAGTTTTCTACTTTGATACAAGGTTCATTGGGGGATTGGGCTTGCCCTTGTCCGCGTAGAACAGAACTCATATCAATAGAATGTGAACGGGTTTGTTGTGCTGTCATTTGTTAATAACCTTCTAATGTTCTAATGCGCGGTATTTTTCGCGTAGACGATTTCTGATAATAATGGCTGTTAAGTTCAGTACAACGATTACTATAACCAATAATAATGCGGTGGCATACACCAAGGGTCGTGCTGCTTCAACATTGGGACTTTGAAAACCGACATCATAAATGTGAAAACCTAAGTGCATAAATTTTCTGTCTAAATGCAAAAAGGGGAAGTTGCCATCTAAGGGTAAGGTGGGTGCGAGTTTAACCACGCCCACCAACATCAGCGGAGCGACTTCGCCCGCCGCGCGTGCAACGGCTAAAATTAAGCCTGTCATCATGGCAGGACTTGCCATCGGTAATACAGTACGCCATAAGGTTTCTATTTTAGTGGCACCTAATGCCAGACTGCCCTCGCGTATGGCTTTTGGAATCCGCGCCAAGCCTTCTTCGGTAGACACAATCACGACAGGTAAGGTCAATAATGCCAAGGTGATGGATGCCCATAATAAACCAGGTGTACCGTACACAGGAGCAGGCGAAGCTTCTGGGAAAAACAAAGCGTCAATGTTGCCACCTAAAATGTATACAAAGAATCCCAAACCGAATACGCCATAAACGATGGAGGGTACACCTGCTAAATTGTTGACTGCGATTCTGATTAAGCGAGTGGTAAAGCCTTGTTTCGCATATTCACGCAAGTACACTGCCGCAATTACGCCAAACGGTGTGACGATAATGGACATGATGATAACCATCATCACCGTACCAAAAATAGCAGGAAAAATACCGCCTTCAGTATTGGCTTCACGCGGTTCGTCGGTTAAAAATTCAAAAATTTTGTGACAGTAAAAGCCCACTTTACCAAAGAAACTCATGGCATTGGGTTGATACACTTTCACTATTTTAGCCAACGGAATGGTAATACTTGCACCCGTATCAGTTTTAGCTACTAGACTATCGCGTCTAATTTCTTTATAGAGACTGCCAAGTTCAGCTTGATGACTTTGATATTGGGCATCATAGTCGGCTTTCTCAGCGGCAAATTCTTTTTCAGTATCGCTATTCCAACGATTTTCTAATTGCAATTTTTTCTGTTTCAAACGTAAGCGTTCTAAACCGTAGTTAATTGCGCCGATTTCCTTTTTTTCCAATTGGGTGATTTTTTCAAACACCACTAAAGCGGCGGCAATTCTGGTTTGCAGTTCAGACATCGCTTGTTCGCCTGTCGCAATGGTCTTGCCATTTTCTTTCACTTCCAGCAGTTGACCATAGAAATTGCCCCATTCGCGCCGTTCTACCACCATCATTGTGTCAGGATCGCTTTGCTCTTTGACATTGCGTGCTTCTATCCAACGGAAGTCGGTGCCTGTCACATCACGGTTGCCTGTTTTGACCAGATACTGCACCAGTGTATCTTCGTTGTCCGCCATTTTATGTCCAGTCGATTTTGCCATGATGGCAGGCGTGATACTGGTATCGACTTTTTCACCAATGATAATGCGTAGCGGTTTACCTTCTTCTTGATAACTAAATTGCGTGACTTGAGCGGGCCAAAAATGCCCCATGCCACGCACAAAAACCAAAACCAGTACCGCAATGACCATAATAAGGCAGGTGCTAACAGCCGCCGCATTTAGCCATATCCACGGTGATCCACTTTTAAACCATAATTTCATCATAATGAACTGTATTTTTCGCGTAGGCGTTGGCGAATGATTTCCGCTAACGTATTAAAAATAAAGGTGAATAAAAATAAGACTAAGGCGGCTAAAAACAACACCCGATAATGCGTGCTATCCACTTGTGATTCGGGCATTTCCACTGCAATGTTAGCCGCGAGGGTACGCAAACCCTGAAAAACACTTAAATCCATCACAGGTGTATTGCCCGTTGCCATTAACACAATCATGGTTTCACCAACGGCTCTACCTAAACCTATCATCACCGCAGAGAAGATACCAGGGCTGGCAGTTAATAGCACCACGCGAATCATTGTTTGCCACGTTGTCGCACCTAAGGCTAATGAACCGACGGTTAAATGTTTGGGTACGCTAAAAATAGCATCTTCAGCAATGGAGAAAATAGTCGGAATCACCGCAAAACCCATTGCGATACCGACTACCAATGAATTACGTTGATCGTAACCGATACCCCATTGGTTTTTAAACCAGTCACGCAAGGTTTCACCAAACAAGGCGGTTTCTAGCGGTACACTGATAGCAAACGCAAACCAACCAGTCAGTAGAATGACGGGAATAAGCACCATTGCCTCCCAACCTTCGGGAATACTCTCTAAAATGTGCTTAGGTAGGTTATACCACACATACGCAAATGCCATGACCCCGACAGGTAACAGCATAAACATTAGAAAAAATCCCGATAGATGTTCTTCTAAGGTTGGAGCTAACCACAGCCCTGCAAGAAAACCTAAAATAACGGTAGGTAACGCGCCCATTAATTCAATGGTTGGTTTAACGTATTGACGCATCATGGGAGTCATGAAATACGCGCTATAAATAGCACCCATCAAGGCTAAAGGAATTGCCACTAACATGGCATAAAATGCCGCTTTGAGCGTACCAAATACTAAGGGTGTTAAGCTGTATTTAGGCTCAAAATCGTTATTTGATGCGGAGGATTGCCAAATATAATCAGGTTTTGCATAGCCTTCATACCAGACTTCTTGCCACAACGATTTAATAGATACTTCAGGATGCTTGTTATCTATTTTCCAGACATAGATATTTTTATCGCTGGCTTCTACTAATAGCGTGTTGGCTCTAGGTGATAAAGCAGCAGTGATAGGCAAGGCTTGAGTCACTTGTTCTTTCAGTGCTTCGCGTTCGGAGGTGGTATGGTAAATCCCCATCATGCCATTCGCATCAATAGCGGCAAAGCCTTTGCGACGTGGTTCTGGATTGATGGCAACAATGGCTTTTTCAGACACTTTGAAGGATCTGAGTTTTTGCATGGCGGGACGTTTTAATTCGTCTCTTACCATTGTCCACTGTGAGACTAAACCTGTTGAATCGCCGATAAGTAATGAGCTATCACCGTTTAAGAAGGTACTCACCGTGACTTTTGCACCTGCTTCAACAACATTAAGATTTTGTCGAATGACAGGGGCTGTTTTATCGCTAATATCAAAAAAACTCAAGTGACCATCATTGTCAACTAAATACAGATTACGTTCTTCTTTATCTATGTAAATATCAGTGATAGTTGCCGCTGGTACATCTAAAATGGCTTCGGTACGGTTTAACGTCGCTTCATCTTCAAATAAACTTTGTTGTTTTTCAATATTAAGCAGACGAACTTTATCAGCGGTTTTTGCCACAATCGTGGTCGATTTATCGCCGACTTTAACGGCAATTTTTTCTAATGCCGCGCCTTTGTCATCAACAACAATAGGTGCTTCACCTAATGGATATTTTAAAGAAGGGGTAATTAAGCGTTTATTATCAGGGTAAGTAATTTGATATTGATGTTTAACAACAATCGCTTGACCATTAGATAATCCATAAATAACCGCACCTTCGCTAATAGGGCTACCTTGAGAAAAACTAACTACTTTTGCACCAGTTGGTATTTTAATGGCTTGATTGGCTATTGGTTTGCCTGTTGCCACTTCAAAAAAAACCGCTTGTCCACTGTCGGTAAATCTAACAGCCACTTCATTTTGTTCTTCTACATCGAGTAATACTGTCTTACCGCGTTCGGCTTCTGGCAAGCTATAGTGAGCAGTCGCTTCTGCGTCGGCTGGTTTAAACAGTGGAATGACCACATAAAGTAAATAGAAGAAAATCAGTACCAGCGCGACGATAACACTGAGACCACCTGCTATCACACCGAAACGCGCCAGCGAATCTTTGACCATTCGCCAGCGTTGGTAGTAACTATTAGCGGATTTTTCCATAACTGAGGGGGGATTATTAATTGGATGAATTTCAGACATGGGGGGAATTATAAGAATTGAATGTGACAATAATATAACAAAAAACCAAAAAAAACGGCTGAGATTCGCTAAAACAAATCCCAGCCGTGTTTTTTTTGTTCGCCGCAAGGGCGATGGAATGCCTTATTTCAAGGTAGCTAAGACTTTCTCAACGACTTTAGCAGGCAGTGGAATGTAACCATCTTTGATAACGACTTGCTGACCTGTTTTTGACAAGACCATTTTAATAAACTCATAATCCAAGGGGGCTAATGGAGTATTAGGTTTTTTGTTGACATAAACGTATAAATAACGAGTTAACGGATATTTGCCGCTCAATGCGTTTTCAGGTGTTGCTTCAACAAATGGTTCGCCTGCTTTTTTGGCTAACGCGACCATTTTGATACCTGATGTGGTGTAACCCATACCTGAGTAGCCTACACCATTCACTGATGAAGTAACAGATTGCACCACTGATGCAGAACCTGGTTGTTCGTTTACGTTACTTTTGAAATCGCCTTTACATAATGCGTTTTCTTTAAAATAACCGTAAGTACCTGATACTGAGTTACGTCCGTACAATTGAATGCTTTTGCCTTTCCAAGCGGAAACACCTGCGTCACCCCAGTTTTCAATATCCGTTTCATAACCACATTTACGCGTTGATGAGAAAATAGCATCAACTTGTGGAAGTGTTAAGCCTTTAACGGGGTTGTCTTTGTTGACCATCACAGCCAATGCGTCAATGGCAACAGGCACAGCAGTCGGTTTGTAACCATATTTATCTTCAAACGCCGCTAATTCGTCGTCTTTCATTTCACGACTCATAGGACCTAAGTTTGCAGTGCCTTCAGTTAATGCAGGCGGCGCGGTAGAAGAACCTGCGGCTTGAATTTGAATGTTGACGTTAGGATATTCGCGGTTAAACTCTTCTGCCCACATGGTCATTAAGTTTGCCAGCGTATCAGAACCCACACTGGATAAGTTACCCGAAATACCGCTGGCTTTTTGATAAGCGGGAACACCCTCATCAACTTTTTGTACTGCACCTGCGCTACTGCTAACCAATGCGGCAAAAGTAAACCCTAATGCGGCACAGAGTGATTTTGTTTTAAAAGATAGTTTCATTAATCAATTCTCAATGTGTGATAGAAAATATTCATGTGGTAATGGACACAAGCATATTAATTTTATATGACAAAATGATGACAACCGTATATTTTTCACTTGATAATGCAAGTGAGTTTATTGAATTGGCAAATTTGCTAGATTGCAAATTCGAAAAGACTGAAAAACACAGCATTTACTAACGCAGTAACACAAGTTAAACGATAATATTGATAGCATTACTCAGAAAGAGCAAGCAGTGAAAAAATTAATTACGACCATCATTTTATTATCGATTAGCAGTTTTCTCTCAGTCGCGAGTGCTGAACCTCTAGTAACTCCCTCGGTGATGACGTGGTTAGAAAAACTAAAAGGCAGTTCAGCAACTAAGCCCGTTGAAAAAGTCACCTTGCAGTTAAAGTGGCTATATTGTTTTCAATTTGCAGGTTATTACGCCGCACAGGAGCAGGGTTATTACCGTGTGCAGGGCTTGACTTACCAGATAGATGAAGGTAAACCTGAACGAAATTTAATTGATAAAGTATTATGTGGTGAGAATACGTTTGGCGTGGGAACTAGCGATTTATTGATACTCAAAGCGAAAAAAAGAAGATGAGCTTTACTTTGCCAAGGCAAATGGCAAGAATCAAGTTGTTGTTTATGATGAATTAAATAAAAAATAGCTAACACGATTTAGTTATTTTTGGCTACCTGTTGCAAGGCTAACGATAATTGTTGGCTAAACTCATTAAGCAATTTGCTGAGTGTCTGCACCACCGTTTCATAGCTTGCATCATTTAGTTTCTGCTCAAGAGTAGTCTGACCATGACTCACGATAGTATGATTTTTCTCCTCCATAATTGCCCAGCTTGCTTCAAGATTTGCTGACTTACCTAGCTGGCTATCGAAGCGGCTAATATCAATAATAACGCGATAATCCATCTCACCATACGTTCCCCACGGATATGATTTCACCATTGCATTCGGTTGTCGTGCGGTCACATTTTTGCTTAATACGGTCAATACATTATCTTTTAGCGGTGCTGCCCACTGGTGAAATTCAGCTACTTGTATGCTGTTATGTTCACTGCGTGTCACTATTTGCTTGCGATCAACGACAGCAGGTAATGACAATGGTCCAATGCCAATCAGCGGTGTTTTTGTCATGGTCGTGCTACTGACAGGGTGCGCACTTTGTGATTCGAGTAAATAAAAATGGGTAGATGGAGTCGCGCAAGCGGTGAGCAGACCGCTCACCAATAGCCCTATATATCCCTTTAAGTGTTTATTAAACATGGTTGCGCTACTCCTTTTCTTTACCGCGAATAAGAGACTCAGGATGTTGTTCCAGATAATCGGTGAGTTGCTTAACAGAACTCGCAGTCTCGGCAAGTTTTTGCAGTAATTGATTCAGCTCGTACTGCGTGGTTGAACCTGGTGCTAAGGTGCTTAACACTTGTTGTGCTGAGTTCATGGTTTTATCGGCATTGCCCAGTGTGTCTTTAGCTGTGACTAAGGTGTTAGTTGCCGCTTTGGATGTGCCTTGTAAAGACACTAAGGTTTTGTTAATTTCGTCAGTCATGGTTTCCAGTGGTAGCTTGGAAATTTTATCCATGATGGTTTGTGCAGAATGAGTAATTTGATCCAAAGTGTTGGGTGTCGTTGGAAATTCTGGATAGCCCGTCGTATTGTTATGAGTCACTACTTTGCTTTTTGGAAACATCTCTATAGCAATAAATAATTGCCCTGTTAGTAGGCTACCTGTCTGTAATTGTGCGCGTAAACCTTTGGCAACCAGATAAGTGAGGCGATCTTTAGCGGTTATGTTATCTGTCGTATTGATTTTTTTAATGCGATCAGGCTCGATTTCAACCACGACTGGAATGTGTATATCGGTGGTTTTATCATCTATTTCCAAGGTAATGTCAGTGACTTTGCCAACTGGAATACCGCGTAACAATACGGGCGCACCAATGGTTAAACCGCGTACTGAACCATCAAAATACATAACCAGTTTGACGGTTTGACGATAAACCACTTGCGTTGATTGATCATAATCATCGAATAGCTGGAAGATCGTGTTTTCAGGTGCGTTTTCTACTGCTTTATCATTAGCGGGATTACGAAACGCAATGCCACCGCTCAGTAAAGCCACTAAAGGTCCTGTTCTGACTTTAAAACCATCCGCACCCGCTGATAAATCAATACCACTGTCTATCCAAAACAGCGAATCTTTGCGAATAAATTGGTCATAAGGGGCGTTAATAAAAATATGTAATTTGATGTTGTTAGCGTTGTCGGATAATTCATAATTGAGTACCTCGCCCACAGTAATGCCATGAAAGCTAATCGGTGTGCCAGAACGCATTGAACCGACATTAGTCGTCTCAAGGACGAACTGTTTGCCTTTCTCATTAATGGCTAATGCAGGCGGTACAGGAAGTCCCGTAAAATAGTGTTCTCGTTTGCCTTTTTCAGGCTTAATGGCAATGTAAGCCCCCGACAACAAAGTGCCTAAGCCTGATACACCCCCTAAGCCAATTTGGGGTCTTACTACCCAAAACTGCGTGTTATTGGTTAAATAGGTATCCGTGTCTTTGTTCATTTGTGCGGTCACTGCAATGGTTTTTAAATCTTTATTGATAGAAATAGCCGTGACCTTACCAATTTCTACATCTAAATATTTGATTTTAGTTTTATCGACTTCCAAACCTTCGGCACTGGCAAAATTAATGGTGATAACAGGACCTTTTTCAGAAACCGATTTATAGATAAGCCAGCCACTGACTAATAACGCACACAAGGGTAATAACCAAATGAGCGGCAATTCTCGCTTTTTATTGATAGCCACATCTTCGGCTTCGTAAGGCGGGTCGATAAAATCATTCATAAGTCTTGTTGAGTGTCCCAGAGTAAGCGTGGATCGAAATTTTCGGCGGCGAACATAGTTAATATTACCACGGCGGCAAATGCAGTTGCCGCAGGACCAGCAATAATCTGTATACCACTAAAATTAACTAAATCGACTAAAATGGAAATCATAAAAATATCCAGCATCGACCATCGCCCTACAAAAGCAATAACACGATACATCGTCGTCCAGCGACGAGCATTAACTTGCCAGCGGAAATGTACACACAGCAGTAGCAGACTGATACCTATCAGCTTTAACGATGGCACCAGAATACTCGCCACCAACACCAACAGACCAATAGGTATCATACCACTGTCTATTAATTCAATAATGCCGCCAGCAATGGTATTTGGCTCACCCGCACCGAATTGATTAACGATCATAATAGGGAAAATATTAGCTGGAATATACAGTAAAAAACTACTGAGCAAAAACGCGGTAGTGCGTTGCAAACTATGGGGATGTCGTGCGTGTAGATGACTATCACAACGTGGACAAGATAATGGTTGATTAACTATTTTTACTAAGTAACCACAGTCGTGGCAGCGTATAAAACCTTGGCTTAGTGCATTCGCTTTAGTTTGCATTGCCATTCCTCTCACGCAATTGATGGATGCGTTGCCAGAATAACTCTTCATCCAGACTGCCAGTTAACAGTGTCGTTATGACGATTAGAGCAACAAACGCATAAAGCCCCCAGCCTAATTTAAGTTGAGCAAGAGCCATGAGTTTAACGCAAGCAACGATAATACTCAGCATATACACTTCCAGCATCACCCATTCGTCTAAATGGTGCATCCAGCGCATCCAGTGGACTAAATAACGATTAGGGCGATTAAAATAAAGATGTCCACTGATGAGTAATGATAAAACAATATGCACTAGCGGAAACAAAATGCTCGCCAAAAATACCACAATAGCAACTGCTTCCATACCATCGTTAAATAAAGCAACCACACCAGAAAACAATAGTCCAGTGTTAGCATTACCCATAATTGTTATGCCTACCATAGGTAATAAATTGGCAGGGAAAAATAAGATGAACCCTGCAATGGACAGGGCAAAAGAGCGTTCAATACTTTGTTTACAAGGGCGTGACAATAGCAAGCCGCAACGCGGACAATGCGCTTTGTCGCCAATTTTAGGCGCGACAAGATTGAGTAATAAGTCACACTCAGGGCAAGCATCGTAATGGCTAATCTTCATTGCATTAAGAAAAAGACGCGATAAATAGCGTCTCTGCGCTCGTTACCACTTAGATTCGCCTGTTTCAGGGTCATACATTTCGTGGGTAATTTTATGGCGATTGGCAATTAATTCATCAATACTAGGTGAGTTACTCATAGCACGGGCAATTGCCAGTTTCATGGCTTCGTAATTAGTGCGGTATAAATCTTTGCGATCTAATTCAGGATTTTCTGCACACTCTGGCGCAATCCAAAGCATGGCAATAATACACAAATCATTGGCTTGGTCGGCTGGAATCACGCCCTCAATAACACTATCCAATACCGCATCGGCAACCGCTGACTGCACAGGACCTGCAAATAAATTGATATAAGCCGTCGATTTCATGGTGACTTTTGGCACAATTAACGTAGCGGGTTTTACTTGTTGGTTACAGGCACGAATTGCAAACATACGCGTATGACCTGCGGTTTGCCCCATGAGATTAGCGAACGCATTACCCGCTGGACCTTTTACACTACCGATGAGTATTTCTGGCATCGCATCGGTGCCTTGATCCTCGCTTGCAAATACCGTGGCTTCACCTGTTCTGAACCAAATTGTGTCTGACATTGACATTTCCCAAAAAAATTATAAAGAGTGGCATTCTATGATGAATCAGAATAAAGGGGCAACTTAAAAAGCCGCCTATCGGTGTCGAGCATAAGCATCATTTTGAACGTTTAACATTATGGTAAACTGATATTATTCATATTAGATTCAGTGTCCCTCCCCATACTTCTCTCACCCGCCCTTTTATTACCGAATTTATGACTTCTAAGTTTTTGCCACTGTTTTCTACGATGATGCTTTATGCAGTGTATTACATCATCAGTACCGTTAAATTTGATGTACAGATATTACCAGTTGCCATTACTTACGATTTTTTGTTGCAACTGCTGGCGAGTTATATGTTGTTTGCCTTGTCGAAGCGCGTGTGGATTTTTCTCATTATTCAGACCTTAGTCATGGGGATTTTATATGTCGGTAATGCGGTAAAAATTTCCTTCTTTGGCGGGCCGATTATGCCAGATGATGTATTTGCACTACGGTCATTATTATTAATTCTTGAGGGCTGGCGATTTTTTGCCGCCGCTATTCCACTTGCCGCGATTGCCAGCTTAGTGTTTTTTAACTTTTCCATGCGTCATTGGAGTAGCTATCTTGCCAGTTTAGTGGCGATTTTATTAGGCATTACGGTAGCTTATAAGCCCAGCATGATACTTGATCCTATTGATAAATATACGGGTAATTCGGTATGGGATCAGCGTTCTAATTATGTGTGGCACGGGGCGACGCTGTATTCTTTACAGGAGACAACCCGCTTTTTTGCCTTAACCGATGTGCCACCTGATATGGATAGTGCGCAAATCGCCGCTGACAATTTACTCAGTAGTACGCCAAAACGTGTAGCAACAGATAAACCATTTACCCCACGCAATATTCATATTGTGTTATTAGAATCGTTTTGGGATGCTAATAACTTAAAAAAAGCCCATTACAATCAAAATCCTTTGAGTCCTGAATTTAGAAAATTATGGAAAACGGCGGGCTATTCCCATGCCTTAACGCCCGTGTTTGGCGGTTACACCGCCAACTCAGAGTTTGAAGTGTTATGTGGTTTTCCAGTGACTAAAGACAATGTTAAATTTGAACGGCAACTCATTAACGAAGTGCCGTGTTTGCCGCACATTTTGGCAGATAAGGGTTATCGAACCATCGTGTCACATCCGAATGTGCCAGTTTTTTGGAATCGTGTTAATGCTTACCGTAACATTGGTTTTCAAGATTACTGGGCAAAAGATGATTTTATTCTCGATGATATGAATAGAGAGTTTTTAGCAGACAGTTCTTTATATCGGCAAGTCTTAGAGAAGCTGTCAGACTCGTTCGATAAAAAACAACCCGTGCTGGATTACATTGTGACTTATTTTGGACACTGGAATTATCCCTTAAGTGATAGTCGCCCCAATAAAATTACATCCAGTTCCAGTGTTGAAGAGGTGACCAGTTATGCCAACACTATCTATTATAAATCACGCGAACTGGTGAATTTTATCGATCAATTACGAAAGCGTGATCCAGACAGTATTATTGTCGTGTTTGGTGATCATTTACCGTTTTTAGGCGAAAATTTTGCAGGCTATGTCGATTCTGGCGTGTTAGCAAGCAATCGCAGTGATTTTTCGACCGATATGTTTAAATTTTATGTCAGTACGCCGATGATGATTATTGATGGTCAAAAAGGTGCGCTGGATATTGGCAGCCTACCGTTATATCAAGTCCCTAAACTGTTGCTAAATTTATTGAATTTTAATGAACCAACTATCATGGATTATGTCACTTCAGCATCTGATAAACGTATACGACCTTTACCTGGTCTGCATTTTTCTTTAGCTAAAGAAGAGAAAGTTGAACTGTGTAAAGAACCACCGTTTTCAGAAAGCTGCCAAGCTTCATCACGTTGGCTACAAGATGTGTTAGTGGTGAGCAATGATTTATTTATCGGTCGGCAATTTACCCGACCTAAACATCCCGTTGCTGAACCTGTTGCACCTGCCAGTCCTGAACTTATCGCCTCACCTAGTGACAATGGCATAATTGAGGCAGTTAAATTATCACCCTAAAGTTGTTATAGACGGAGGAATTATGCGTATTATTACATTATTGTTATTGCTGGCAATCACGGGTATAGCTCGCGCCGAAGTTTATAAATGCGCTACTCCAACAAAACAAATTATCTATCAACCTACGCCTTGTGCCTCAGGGACAGAAAATAAAAATATCGTTGTGATAGAGAAATTGAATCCCCAGCAACTAGAAGATGCTCAAAATCGACTAAAGGCGACAGAGGCAGAAAGGCAAGCATTAGATAAAGCAGAGCAAGAACGCCGTGAAGCTGACGAAGCAAGACAAGCTGTAGAAGCAGAAAAACGCGAAGCAGCTGCGGCAAGACAGCAAGCGGAAACGATGAATAATCCCTATCCTGTATATATTCCTTATCCCAATTATAACTATCGTTATCCTAGTTATAACTACAATTATCCGCAACGCCCTGTTGTTAATCCTTATTTGCCAACTAGACCACTTAATCCTAGTTTTGTACCGTATCCAGAACCCAATCCTAGTTTCTCGCCGTATCCTTCTTCTCCCTATCCTGCTCCTTATATGCCATGGTCACCCGCCTTTCCGACGCGATAATAGGCATTACGAAATATGTTAAACTATTAAATTTATATATCTTCTATGGATGAGCATTATGCGTATGAATCAAACAGTTATTTTTTTATTAGCCGTTATTTTTTCATTAGCGGCTCAGGCTGAATCATCTTCATTTGTTTCAGAAACAACTGTTCGCAAAACAGTGAGTGCAGATGGTAAAGTTATTTTTTCAAAATCGGGATTTGCCGAAAGAAAACCAGCCAAACAGGCGACTCCAGTCGAAGAAGTAAAAGCACCGTCGAAACCCACTGCGCCAAAAGTCGATATTTACTACGCAAGTTGGGATCCTTATAGCAATAAAGCGATTGTGTTTTTTCGAGAAAATCACGTTGTAGTCAACGCTTATGATATTGATGTTGACCCAGAAGCGGCTGCTCGCAAAAAAAGAATAGACCCCGCATTTATCGGAATACCATTAGTTATTATTAATGGTGTAACTATTCGTGGCGTGGATGAAGAAAGGTATCGAGAGGCATTAGCACTTCCTTCTCGATAAGCAAACTGTAGAGAGTGTTGCTTTATCGTTTAGGCAAAGCAACACGAATTCAATTAGACCACTCTATCGCAAGGTTCATGACCTGCAAAAAAAGCGTCAATATTTGCCAATACGCGATTACCCATTGCAGTACGCGTTTCATGTGAGGCACTACCTAAGTGCGGCAATAACGCCACATTATTTAAAGTCAAAAATTCAGGATTAAGATTTGGTTCACTTTCATAAACATCCAAACCCGCGCCTGCAATCCAACCTTCTTTCAACGCCTTAATCAACGCATTACTGTCTACCACATCACCACGAGCGGTATTAATCAGATGGGCAGTAGGGCGCATTAATTTTAACCGCGCTTCATTGATTAAATGCTTAGTCGTAGCCCCACTTGGACAATGCAACGATACAAAATCCGCTTGCGCTAATAATTCATCAATACTACTGCAGCGTGTTGCTTTTAAATCATTAAGCACAGCTTGTTCAGGCGTAGACGTGGGCGTGTAATAAATGATATTCATATCAAAACCGTGATGGGCTTTTTTTGCCATTGCTTGCGCGATACGCCCAAAACCAATCAAACCAAGCGTTTTGCCTGTCACTTTCTGCCCCAATAATTGCGTAGGAGTCCAGCCAGTCCATTGTTTATTCAGAATTAAACGCTCACCTTCCGCAGCACGCCGCGCCGACATCAACAACAACAGCATCGCAATATCCGCCGTGCAGTCCGTCAAAACGTGTGGCGTATTGGTAACAGTAATGCCTTCCGCTTTCGCCGCCTGAATGTCGATATTGTTATAACCGACTCCAAACTGCCCGATAATTTTGGCGCGTTTATTCGGCACAGACAACACATCGGCAGTTATCGCATCCGTGACAGTTGTCAGTACTGCATCTGCTGTTTGCAAAGCGTGTTTCAATTCATCCGCACTCAGTGGCACATCGGATTCATTCAACTGCACATCGTACAATTGCGTTAATTGCGCCTCGACTTCACAAGGTAAATGACGGGTGACAATGACTTTAGGTTTGTTCATAAGTATGACTCTTAAATAATTAATAAATACAATAGGATGCGCCGAGGTACGAAGTGCATCCTTCACTCGCCAAATGATAATCCTGAATTATTTTCTAAACCACCCCAATGATTGGCATAAATACCCAACGCCACATAATCATGAAAACTGGAATAACGCCAATCAAACACTTGATTTACCCAACCGTGTTTGACAGGATTCCAATGAATATAATCCACATGACGGTTAAAATCTTCTTGATTCATAATGAGGTGCGCCCAAAAACGCCGTTGCCAGAGTCCACGCTCCCTGCGTTTTTCACGGCTTGTGTTCACCTTGCGGAATCGAGCGTGAGAAATGCCCTTTTAATAAATTCCAGCGCGTTGAAAAATCGGTATCATCGGGCGGTAACGTCCAAATGCAATGTAAATGTTCGGGCAAAATCACAATGGCATTAATATGAAATGGCTTGCGGGTTTTGACATAATGAAAAGAAGCCCTCAGCAAATCAATATGTTCAATCAACAAATGATTATTGTGCCGTTCAGCCAGATTGACAGTAAAAAAACCAAGTCGCATTCGGTACATATAATCGCCGATAGTGAGTCATGGGTTTATTTTAAGTGGATTACATCTCGTTCCCAAACTCAGGTTTGGGAATGCCTATTACCAAGCTCCGCTTGGCGTACCAATGAATAAAACAGGTTAATATTCACGTTTAATAACGATTAAACATCAAGCAGAGCTTGGGAACGAGACACCTGACTAACGTATGCGATAGCTTATTTAATTTTATATATGTAATTAAGAAAATGTAACAGTAATGCTATTGCGCTAAAAAAGAGAGAAATCCAAGGAATTACATCTTTTTTCCAAAAATCACGTCTTCTAAGTTCCTTTTTTGCAGCTATATATAACGGGCTTGTTGGTTCAGTTTGTACAGCTATGTTTTCAAGCTCTTCTATTGTTTTATCACGCATAATTTCATCCTAGGTAATCTTTCAGTAACTGATTTTTTTTTGATAAAAGATTAATCATTGGTTCATTTACTATTGTTGGTCTATCAATTCCAGCACTTTGATAGTATCTACGTACAGATTCAATAACGCCTTCCGCAATATGAGTTGAAACCAGTATGTCACCAAATAATTCTCTATAAGACGCTAATCCATCTATTTGTTTTAAATTAGATATAATTTTAGTTTCCTCATTAATCAATTGATTTGACAAGTTTAAAATTTCAGGAAATTTTTCTTCTGGCGGAAGTAACCTAATGCTCTTTGATATATTTTTTGATTCATCTAACCACATATCGTCTCTAAACATCTCTAAAAGAACGCTATTTTCACCCATTAGCTTCCATATAGCTTCTCCTTTAGGAGATAGATAAAGTTTTGACTCGGTATTGTTATCTATTGCTGATACTAATAGCAGTCTCTTTTTTAAAAGGTATTCAATTGTGTTATTTATAGTATCTTCTAAAGGATGATTTATACTAGGGGGGATTATATTGCATAATTTTTTAATTAATTCCGACTTTTCTAAAATTGTAAACCGTTCTTCATTTAGCTCATTTTCGACTATAAATATCCTTACAATTTTCAAAGCCAATAATAAATATGGAGAATTACGCTTATAATGTAAAACATTAGATATAATCTGAGTTGAACCATTAATATAAAAATCATTATTTTTATATCCAATAGCCTTTATAATAAGTATATTAGATGGCTTGCGAAACTGTCCTCTTCTTAATTGAAAATAGGGCTGAATCATTTCATCTTTTTGAAGCCAAAATCCATAAGTTAGTAATTCTAATAAAATATCAAACGATTTTCTTACATTTAGATTACAAAGATTTAATAATATGTCTTGATTTTTAATTGCTAAATCGTGGCATATATCCATTACTACGTTGTAAGCTATATTCCACTCTTCCTGATTTTTTATTTCAGGTGTAGTATCCTGATCCGTAATAAAATCAAATCTTTTCTTAAATATATCAGCTAAATTAGGCGGTGTTGTAAGATTAATTGGTTCTTCTTGAAAACCAAATGCTGTAAACCAAGGTGCATTTATAAATAAATTCCTGTACGTTTCTGGTCTCTCTGAGACTAATAATTTTACAAAAACGTGAGACGCATTGTTTTGGAGACAGTCCCATGACTTGGCAGATAAATGAACAAATTCCGCTAAAAGCTCAGAATCCTTTATGGAATCTATATCGTCAATTATAATAATAATTGATGTTAAATTATTAATGAGTAGATAAAACTTTAATAATTCAAGATAAAACGAACGTTTTGATCCATTTTTTAACGCTCGAATAGTTACTGATTTAGACGGGTTTTCAGGGTCTTCAAATCGACCTAGCACTTGAGGAGAGTTTTTATAAATAAAGTCATAAAATGTTTCAGTGTCATAAAGTAAATTACTGTCTAGTTCTTTACATCTAATGCACCTAAGCGTTCTTCTATGTCTTCCTTTTTGTATATGCTCGCTCCATTAACAAACATAGGCAAAAGCAAAGACTTATCTATAATTTTTGCAGCAGACCCATCAATCGAAAAAAATCCTTTGAGAGTTGTCGTTTTACCGATGCCTGTTAGACCTATAAAAAATTGTGCATTATTCTGTTGGTCTGTAGCAAATATATTAAGTTCCTCATGAACTAATCCATTTGCTATATATATATTATTTAAATTAGGAAACTGTTGGCGATTTCGTGTTGGACTAAGAAGTGATGTAAATTGATGACGAAATCTACGAAAAATATCATTCGTGCGGCGACGTTGTGATGATGAGTCATTACTACCGATATTTATTTTAAAATCCATATATGCGTACCTTGTACTCTGCTTATTTTATTATTTCAACTCGTAAGGCGGATTAGCGATAGCATAATCCGCCTTATGTTTGCCATCATTGCGGCGCAATACGCAAAGCTATTGCGCTCTACAACTTACTTCGCAGTCGAACGGTAATACTCAATCGCCGCAGCAACGCCGCTACCTGCTTGAATATCAAAACCGCAATCTAGCATTGCCATTTCTGCACCTGCAATCGCACCTAGCATGGAAACGTCGTTCATGTCGCCCATGTGACCGATACGGAAGACTTTGCCCATGACTTCGGATAAACCGCCGCCGAAAGAAATGTTGTATTTGTTAAACGCTGTGCTGATGACATCACGCGCATCTTTATCAGCGGGGACAACAATCGCGGTGACGCTGTTGGAGTGGAAACCGTCTTGCGAACAAGTTGTTAAACCCCATGCAGCAACAGCACGACGCACGCCTTCACCTAAACGGTAGTGACGCGCATAGATGTTGTCTAAACCTTCGGCAAACATCATATCTAAGGATTTACGCAAGCCGTATAACAGTGGCAAGTTGGGCGTGTAAGGTGTGTAACCTGTCGCGTTGTTGGTGATTTGGTCTTTTAAATCTAGGAAACAACGTGGGAAGTTTGAGGTTTCAGCGGCTTTTAGGGCTTTTTGGCTAAAGCCTAAGAACGCACCACCCGCAGGTAACATGAAACCTTTTTGCGAGCCGCTGATAATCGCGTCTACGCCCCAATCATCCATTTTAAATTCAATACTGCCGATTGAACTGACACCATCAACAAATAAGAAAGCAGGGTGATTTGCTGCGTCCAACGCTTTACGCACACCAGCAATATCAGAAGTCACACCTGTTGAAGTTTCATTATGCGTGGCTAAAACGGCTTTGATTTCGTGCTTGGTGTCTTCTTTTAAACGCGCTTCTAGTTTGTCTAATGGAATGCCTTTGCCCCATTGTTCTTCGTGCAGTTCAACATCAAAACCTAAGCGTGTCGCCATGTTCGCCCACAAATGCGCGAATTGTCCAAAACGGTAAATTAACACTTTGTCGCCTTGGTTTAAGACGTTAGTGAACGCAACTTCCCAACCTGCTGTGCCTGTTGCGGGGAAAATAAAGGCTTGCCCTGTCGTCGTGTTAAAGACTTTTTTCAAATCTTCTAACAGAGGCGTTAATAATTTGGGGAATACAGGTGAGCGATGATCTTCCATTGGAACGTGCATCGCATTCAGCACTTCATTTGGAACGTTAGTAGGACCTGGAATATAAAGATGGTTACGACCTGCCATGATGGTGTCTCTTAAGTAGTAGTGAAAAAGTCCGCAATGATGACATAGAGGTTAATAATCAGCAAGTTGCTTTTAAAGACCAAAAATAGGCAAAAATTTTCGGCAATTTGAATAAGCATTTTCTATAGTCTGTTATATAGAAAACCTAAGAATAATACCGTGTGCAAGGTTCAAGCACGGATTTTGATATACAATACCAGTCAAGAATTATATTCCCCCTTAGCCTTATGTATTTTTGAGACTTACATTATGAACTCTGAAGTGTTTTTGTCTGTTTTTACTTTGCTAATCGCTGTATTGTTCACCAAAGCACATCCATCAATTGGTACATTGTTTATGAATAGCTCGTTACCTAAATTATTGAAGCCATTACCTTGCACTAAATACCTAAGTGTTTTATTAGTCTCGTGTTTTTCATCTGTAACACTAGCCGCCGAAGAACCAGCAAAAGCATTGGATTTAACTCAACATTGGGTAGGTTATTCAGCCTTGGTTATTTTTGCCGTCGCTTACTCACTGGCAATGATTGAAGAAGTCACTGAGCTAAAAAAATCCAAACCGATGGTATTTGCCGCCAGTGTTATCTGGATATTAATTGCGGCTGTTTATGCCAGCCATGGTATGAGTGAACAAGCAGGTTTAGTGTTTCGTTCTGCTTTAGAAGGTTATGCTGAATTGTTTTTATTCATCATGGTATCGATGACTTATTTAAACGCAATGGAAGACCGAGGTGTATTTGAAAACTTGCGTGTCTGGCTACTCAGTAAGAATTTTAGCTACCGTAAATTGTTTTGGATTACAGGTTTTCAAGCGTTTTTTATTTCCTCTGCCTGTAACAACTTAACCACTGCGTTATTAATGGGGTCGGTGATTATTGCGATGGGGAAAAATAATCGCCAATTCGTCACCTTGTCTTGTATTAATGTCGTGGTTGCTTCCAACGCGGGTGGTTCATTTAGTCCTTTTGGTGATATTACAACGTTATTAGTTTGGCAAAAAGGTGTTGTACCCTTTGGTGATTTCTTTTCCTTGCTACTGCCTGCTATCGTTAATTTCGTGTTGCCTGCTGCCATCATGAATATGTTTATTTCCAAGGAAAGTCCAGAAGCGGTGATGGAAGCACAAGAAATGAAACGCGGTGGATGGATTATTATCGGCTTATTCGCGCTAACGATTGTTACCTCGGCGTGTTTTGAAAACTTCCTGCATTTGCCACCTGCTGCTGGCATGATGCTGGGCTTAACCTATCTATCATTTTTTAGTTACTATCTACAAAAAACTAAATCATCAATACACATCTACGCCCCAGTAAAAATTGATTATTTCGCGCCGATGAAATACATGAACAACCCACAGGCACTAATAAAACCAGAAAAAGAGGAAATAGACCAATCCTTTGATGTATTTCATAAAGTAGCCAATTTAGAATGGGATACTTTATTATTTTTTTATGGTGTCATGGTGTGTGTTGGTGGCTTGAGTTTTATCGGTTATTTAGAACTCACTTCCCACTATTTATACGGTGCAGAGGTTAATCCAACGATTGCCAATATTGCAGTCGGTATTGCCTCTGCATTTGTTGATAACGGTACCATCATGTTGGCTGTATTGACCATGATGCCAGATATTTCCCAAGGTCAATGGCTATTAGTGACACTAACCGCTGGCGTTGGCGGTAGTTTGTTAGCGGTTGGTTCGGCGGCTGGTGTGGGCTTAATGGGGCAGGCAAAAGGTGCTTATACCTTTACCAGTCATCTAAAATGGACTCCAGTTATCGCACTAGGTTATTTCGGTAGTATCGCTGTGCATTTTCTAATTAATAGTCGTTTTTTTTAAAAGATATTTAAAAAATTCTCTCTAAATCGGAACAACATTGGCTATGTCCACAAACTCCTCAAACTATTCTACAAAACAATTGACCGCGTTATCACTTAGTGCCATTGGAGTGGTATTTGGCGATATTGGTACTAGCCCGTTATACGCAGTTAAAGAGGTGTTTGGCAATCATTTAGCCATTGATGAACTCCATGTACTGGGGGTGTTATCGTTAATACTTTGGTCGTTGACCTTAATCGTCGCTATTAAATATGCCACTTTTATTATGCGAGCGAATAATAAAGGTCAGGGCGGTATTATGGCGTTAATGGCGTTAGCATTGAGTAGCTCTAAAGATAATCCCAAGCTCAGAAACATCATTGTTACCATTGGCTTATTTGGCGCGGCGTTATTTTACGGTGATGGCATTATTACCCCTGCCATTTCAGTATTAAGTGCGGTTGAGGGGCTACAAATTATCGCACCTAAATCCAGTCATTATGTGTTACTCATTACGATTATTGTTCTAAGTGGCTTATTTATCTTACAAGCCCGTGGCACGGGCAAAGTCGGGACATTATTTTCGCCGATTATGTGTCTTTGGTTTTTTACCTTGGGTGGCTTGGGTGTCGTTAATATTATTAAAAATCCTGAAGTCTTGTTGGCAATTAATCCCTATTACGCAGTACACCTACTCACTGAATTAGGCTGGGCTGGTCTGTTGATTATGGGATCAGTAGTACTAGCAATAACAGGCGCAGAAGCCTTGTATGCCGACATGGGGCATTTTGGCTTGAGACCAATTCGTTATGCGTGGTTCGGCTTTGTATTTCCAATGTTGTTACTTAACTATTTTGGGCAAGGTGCGTTACTGCTAGAACATCCTGAGGCAGTCAAAAACCCTTTTTACTTACTCGCACCAAAGTGGGCAATGTATCCTTTATTAGTTTTAGCCACACTTGCTTCAGTGATTGCCTCACAAGCCGTTATTTCTGGCGCGTTTTCCGTGACTAGACAGGCGATACAACTGGGCTATTGTCCGCGTATGCAAATTGCACATACCTCTGGGCAAGAAATTGGACAAGTCTATTTACCTACCGTTAATTGGTTGTTGATGGTGTGCGTTTTTGTCGTGGTCTTGAGTTTTCAATCGTCATCGGCATTGGCATCCGCTTACGGTATTGCCGTAACAGGCACGATGATTATTGATACGGTGTTAGCGTTTATTGTTATTCAAGGTTTATGGCAATGGAAAAAATCTACCAGCTTTCTATTTTTATCCACGTTTCTGATGATTGATTTTTTGTTTTTATTTGCCAACAGTTTAAAAATCCCAACAGGTGGGTGGTTGCCATTAATGATAGGCACAGTGCTATTTTTAATCATGACGACATGGATGCAAGGTCGCGCTTTATTGGCAAATTACATGGATGAACATCGACTGTTATTTGAGGATTTAGAAGAAAAAATAGTCAGTCACCAACCCGTTATTACCAAAGGCACCGCGATTTATTTAGCGAAAACAGTGCATGGCGTACCGCAAGTATTTTTGCATAATTTTGAACATAACCATGTCTTGCATGAACAAATCATTGTCTTAACCATCGTGACAAAAGATGAACCTTACATCGACTATGAACACCGCGTTAAGATTCGTCGGTTTGGTACTAACCATAATTTTTACCGCGTAAAATTTTATTATGGTTTTCAACAAAGTCCAGATGTGCGGCAAGATTTAGAACTGTGTGTAAAAGAAGGCATTAAATTGGATTTTAACAAAACCTCATTTTTTATTGGCAGTGAACAAGTGACTTTTAAGGAAAGAAATCCCTTACCGCGCTGGCGTAAAGCGTTATTCCTGTTTTTATTCCACAATGCCGCGAGTGCGATAGATTTTTTCAAAATTCCTGTTGAACGGGTGATTGAATTGGGGATTAGAATTAGTCTTTGACGACGTTGCGTCTTCATTGTCCACGAAAAGCACGAAAGACACGAAAAGTTCCACAGTTATGGATGCGATTCTCATTAAGCGTATTCCCGCTGACGTGGAATCTCTGAAGCTGGAGATTCCGCATTTCCAAGTAAAAGCGGACGAGTGCTGGTGTTGGGCGGTGATGTATTGCCATGTAGCGTTTCTACGATGTTAGTTTTCGTGTCTTTCGTGCTTTTCGTGGACAAAATTACTTTACTGATTCTTTATTTTCCATCGTGTTTTTAAAGTTATCCACAACTTAGTGGCAATAGCCTTGAGGCTTGCCGCATTCATAATAAGCACCAGCGGTAGCGCAAAGCCCAGCACGATACACATCACTAACGCCGCCCATGTATTAAATGTCCAATCCACCGTATAACTGTCCGCATTCACCGCCGCACTAATGCCTGGAATACTGGGTAAATCACCATCTCCACCATCGACTTTAAGCTGGGCTTTCATGCCTTTTTCAGCGTGTTGTGGCAGTTCGCAATGTACTAGATAGGTTTTTTTCTTGCTGGGAACAATAAATGAGGCTTGTAATTGCCCTTCGCCGTACAGTTCTAAATGCACCATACCATCGGGATAGAGATAACCAGGTAGACCATGCACCATGATTTGATGACGAATTTGGTCATCGTTAATAAAGGTGATGTTGATTTTGGCGCAGGGTTTAACGTTCCATTCTTGTTGATCAAACGCAAACATTTTGCCTGTAAATTTCAGCGCGTGTTTATGTCCTGCTCGAATGGTGAGATTGACCTCCTCTGAAATTTTTGGACAGTCGCTAGGCAATTTGTCAGGGTTGGCATTCATAATCATCATTTTGTCATTCATGAACATACGGCTATGAGCAACAGGACTACATAGCAACAAACTGTAAAACACTAAAATAATGATGAGCTTCATAAGGATTTCCGTTTAAGCAACCGTGATACAACCAGCAATAAACCAATAATCAAGCCTGCTACCAAGCCAAACAAGATAATGCGCAAATAATTTGGTCTGAGTAAACCTGCATCGCCCAATAAAGGCGCGAACTCTTTGTTACCACCCCAAACCGCCACTTTTTTTGCGTAATAATCTTTGCTAAACACTTGATCAAGCATTTCTAAATGACCCTTCGGCATTCCTTGTTCATCGACTAAGGATTTATAAATGATTAAGCCGATATTACCACCAGGTTCTATGCCGTCCGTAGTCGCACCCGTCGGAACGTGGTCGTGAAACATCCACGCGCCTGCGCCGTAACTATGCAGACCGTCATTTTTAGTTTGTAATTCTAAGTCTACACGTTGCGCGGGAGCTATATCAAACACATCCCGCGTCACAGATAAGCCTACAGGCGCGTCTACACCGTCATAAGCGAGGGCTGTGACTTTATGTCCATGTGGATGTAAAGCCATTGCCGATTTTTGTAAATTGGCAACATGGAGTTTAATGGTTTCGTTTTCATCAGCAATCACACTGCCATCGCGGAGTGTGTAAGGAAACGAATGCCCATTGAGCATAAAATAATTTTCATGTGATTCGGTCAAATTATGCTGACGCGTCATACGTTCGGCGATTAAGCGTGGGTCATTGGCCTCCTGCACAATTTTTGCCAACGATTTATCCACCGATTGATAATGTAAATCGTATTCTTGGCTGAACTTTTCTTTTACCGCCGCAGTAGGATGACGCACTTGCCCAGCACCGATATTAAACGTTTGTACCCAGTTATTGGGGCGATTTTCTTCTATGATAAACATCCCCGCCATACCCATACCCAAATGCTGAGCGGTTTGAACATGACAGTGATACAGCATCGTACCTGTATGGCGAGGTTGAATTTCATAAGTATGTTGTTTACCAGGAAATACTGCGTGTTCTTCCATGCCGTCATTATCCATACCTTCACTATTCATCCACGGATGATCGACACCGTGTAAATGAATAGTATGCGGCAAATAATGGGTATTTTCTAAGGTGATATAAACCTTATCGCCTTGTTCTACGCGAATGACAGGGGAGGGCGCACGCAACAACGGATTGGCAACGCGAGAATTAAAGTTTTTTAATGCCATACCGCTAGACTTTGGCGCGAACACCCATAAGGCGGGTTGAATACCTGGTGCAATATCAAAGGTATTAATGGGTAACTTATCGTCTGGCGTTGCACCGTTCAGCTCTACCACTTCCAACTTGATACGAATCACATCAGGATCGCCGTCACCATCCACATCATCGGACATTGTTAAGGCATCTTGAGCAAAATGGGTTTGCATCAAGGTTGCCATAGAAACGTTATTCGTGCCTTTTACCGCCACCGCCACATCGAATGGATTATCAGGTTCACACAGTGATGAAGCCTCGATATTTACGCCTTCAATCACTTGCGCGGCTCGCCATTCTGGATGCTCATTGGAACAGGGTTTTTCTACACTGCTGGTTTCTTCCCCATGACCATAAACGGTGGCAGGTGCGTCAATACCTGCGGTTTCCACCGCGCTAGGTACGAGAAAAATCACCGCTGTTGTTAAGGCGGCGATTAATATCAGAATTAGCAAAATAATATATTTTTTAGGCATAGCTTTTTAATAAAGAGAGTCGGTTAGAGTGAGGTAAGCCCCCTCTCCAACATTGATGTTAATTATGTTGGGGTTCACAAATTCATCCCCACCTACGACCGCGACAGCTTAACGTTGAAGATTACACCAACACCATATTATCACGATGTATTAACTCCAAATCATCGGCAAAGCCAAGGATGTTTTCAAATTCCGTGCTACTTTTGCCCGCAATCAATCGGGTGTCTGTGTGGCTATAATTGACCAAGCCTCGCGCAATTTCCAAGCCCGATTCATCAAAACAAGACACCAATTCGCCGCGATTAAACGCTCCTAAAACGTGTTTAACGCCGACTGCCAGCAAACTTTTACCGTCATTTTGCAACACTCTTACCGCGCCTGCATCCAATACCAATTGACCTTTGACTTGCAATTGCCCAGCTAACCAGCGTTTTCTAGCTACTAACGGTTCTACGTCAGGCACGAAATGTGTTCCTAATTCTGCTCCTGCAATCACTTCGGTAATCACTTGTTCTGCCACACCTGCAACCACCACCGTTGCTGCACCTGAACGCGCCGCTAATCGTGCTGCTCTGACTTTGGTAAACATTCCGCCGCGTCCTAAACCACTACGGCTATCACCTGCCATAGAATTTAAGCGTTCATCATTCACACTGATTTCAGAAATTAACGTGGCATCGGGATAAACGCTAGGATCGCCCGTGTATAAACCTTTTTGGTCGGTTAAAATAATCAAAAAATCTGCTTCGACTAAATTAGCCACCAGCGCGGCGAGAGTATCATTATCGCCAAAACGAATTTCTTCCGTGGCCACTGTGTCATTTTCATTTATAACAGGCACTGCGCCAAATTTCAGCAAAGTTAATAAGGTACTACGCGCGTTCAAATAACGCTGTCTATCCGATAAATCATCATGGGTCAATAACACTTGCGCAGCATGAAGTCCATGTTGCTGAAAATTATCATCAAATACCCGCACCAACCCCATCTGCCCGACAGCGGCAGTGGCTTGTAATTCATGCAATGCGCTAGGCCGGGATTTTAATCCCAAACGCACAACGCCTTCAGCTACTGAACCCGAAGACACCAAAATCACATCAATGTCTTGATGTTTCAATGCCGCCATTTGTGCTACCCATTCAGCAATAGCCGTTTTATCCAAGCCCTTACCGCCTTTAGTCAGTAAAGAGCTACCGATTTTAACCACCACGCGCTTTGCATTGCGAAAATTTGTTCTACTCACGGATTGTGTTCCCTGTTATTGTCAGTAATTGATTATACCAGTCATTAAAATGACGACATTCTATTCGTAATCTATCAATTCCAATTGCCTCAATCGCTAATGTGCCGTGTAATGTTTTGCGATAATTAGGATTACTTAAATGGCTTGCTAATTGTGCCGATGGTTTAGTTTCATAGCCATTATTAATATGTTCGGGCGTTTCTGCATTATTACGAACAGCTTGTAAACGCTTGGTTGATATTTGCCAAACTGTTTCAATAGCGGTTAATTGGGCAATATCCGAAAATAATAAGCCTTCAAATTCATGAGGCTGAATATAAGGAAAAAAACGTGGTGTAAAAGATGAATTTTCTTTGGTTATATCTTCTTTAAAAGCCTGTTCAAGTTGATCCACTTTTTGATAAATATCGGTTTGTTTTTGGCTTTCTGAGAAATTTGGAAAGGTATTATCTAATGCGTATAAATCAAAAAACGTGGTGACAAAAGTATTATTTTCTTGTTTAAGTAAGTTAAGAATATAACGCCTTACTCTATCATAACTTAAAGCACCACCTTTATAACCTTTTGATGTTGAAACTGTAACTGGTTCTAAAAAAATTTGCTGTGAGGACAAAATCGGCTTAATTACAGTTTTGACAAAAGTTTCCTCAGTCTGCCCTTCACAAACTACATAACCGCGTATCATCGAGACGGTCTCCCGCCGATAATGTTTTGTTTCCACAATTCGCCTAGCGTATAATCTTCTAGCCAGTCTTTTAATTGTTCTTCATCAAGCCGTTTAAATGTGGAAGCGTCATTGACTCTATCCACCACAATAATATCGTTAGCTGAAAAGTGTTCGATTAAATCCACCGATTGAGTAGAAATAATTAATTGTTTTCTTTCTGCCGCTCGTTTAATTAAATCAGCTAATACAGCTAAGGCGTAAGGGTGCAAGCCTAATTCAGGTTCATCAATGAGTATTGTGTCATTCATTAATTGAAACGGCTGTAGCAATAAGGTTGCTAAACACATAAAACGTAATGTGCCATCGGATAAAACATGGGCTTTAAATGGCGTATCTAAATCGCCTTTTTCAAACCATTCCAGTTGGATATTCTCTTCATTGTCCCGATTAACAAAATCAGAAAAGAAAGGTGCGACTAATTGAATAGTATTAACAATTTGCTGGTAGTTTTTGGGATGTCGTTTTTTTAAAAATTTTAAAAACGCCGCTAAATTGGCAGCATCAGTTTTAAGCCTTAAATTATCAGTAACTTTATGAGGTAGTTTAACTGAGGCAGTATCGCTGGTATCGTGAAAATGATAAACGCGCCAGCTTTCAATAGCTGGTCTAACATATTCAGCTATTTTTTCTGATGAATTTTTTAATGTGGCTTCTTGATTTCCGCTATTACTAATATTCCGATAACAGCCATCCTTATAATTTTTATTGCCATTGTGATACCAAAGAAACTCATTTTTAAAAATAAGCCTATTATCAACTGTCGGTATTAAATCAAAAACATAACCATTACATCCAAAATAAAATTCCATATTTATTTCTTGAGTTTTCTTTCTCCCATAATGCAATAACGCATCCGCCCCGCCATTTTTCTGTACATAGAGTTGTAAGTTCTGTGCATACATATTAGCCAGTAATTTAAACACCGAAATAAAATTACTTTTACCCGCGCCATTTGCACCCAGCAATATATTAAGATTAGTCAATTCAAACAATTCCAAATTCTGAATTGATTTATAACCTTTAATAGTGAGTTTGCTTAATGTTGACATAGCCTTAGTGTTGTCTTTTGTGTCATTGTCTATTTAGTCTTTCCAATCCAGCACTGTTGTGATTGGGTAATGATCAGAAGGGTATAACGCACCTTCATGGTATTGATCAATATTGCAATCAAGGGCGGTAAAGTGTTTGGAATGCAGTACCCAATCCAGCGTTTCTGGTTTACGGAGTTTGCCAAATTCGTGGAATGTGCCTTTATTAGCTGAATGTTGATGTGCATCAAATAACAGTCCGTTTTCTGTGAGTATCTGAAACATAGACGAATTTTTTTCGCTGTTAAAATCGCCAGTCACTATCAATGGACAGTCTTGCACTGTTTGCTGTATCCATTGTTGTAGTTGTTTTGCCGATTCCAGCATGGCGATGGGCTGGTAATCAAAATGGGTGTTTAAATAAACCAAGGTTTTATTGGATGCACGGTGCAGTAATTTAACCCAAGTACAGGTACGCGGAAAATCACCATCCCAGCCTTTACTACCCGCTATGTCTGGCGTTTGGCTTAGCCAGAAATGTTCCTGTTCTAGCAGTTGAAACGCGCTGGTTTCCCAGAGCAAGGGTGCCATTTCTAACGCGCTTTCGCCTACGCCTTCGCGGTGTACACCATAAAATGAGTAGTCAGATAAGGTATTACGAATAAACTCAGCCTGTTCATTATCGAGACATTCTTGAAGACCGAGTAAGTCAGGAGCAAATGCGTAAATGCGGTCAGCGACTAAGGCTTTTCTATGTTGCCAATGGTTTATTCCATCGGCAGCTAAGCCATAGCGTATGTTGAAACTCATGACTTTAATCATTGCAATAGGCTCCTGATGCGAGAGACGCTGTTAGGCTGGTTGTTGCCGTTGTTGCTCTAAAAAGTCCATGATAGCAAACGTTAATTCTTTCGTACCCTCGCCATTGATAGCAGAGATTTTAAAGACGGGAGCTGTCCAGTTCAGTTCGTTAATAATTGCTTGGCAATGAGCTTCAAGTTCTTCATCTAACACGCGGTCGATTTTGTTTAACACTAACCAGCGTGGTTTGTGAGCTAAATCTTCACTCCATTTTTCAATTTCACGGGTGATTTTTTGTGCCGCTTGCACGGGTGATTCTGAACTTTCATAAGGTTCGATGTCGAGGACGTGCAGTAATAAGCCTGTCCGTGATAGGTGTTTGAGAAATTGTAAGCCAAGACCTGCACCTTCTGCCGCACCTTCGATAACACCAGGAATGTCAGCAATAACGAAACTGCGTAAATCATCAACACGCACTACGCCTAAATTTGGATATAAGGTAGTAAAAGGATAATCAGCGATTTTGGGGGTAGCTGAGGAAACTGCGCGGATTAAGCTGGATTTTCCTGCGTTGGGCATTCCTAATAAGCCAACATCGGCAATCAGGGTTAAGGCTAAATTTAATAAGCGATGTTCGCCTTCTGAGCCTTTGCTGCCGTGTTGTGGCGCACGGTTAATACTGCTTTTAAAACGGGTATTGCCTAAGCCATGAAAGCCACCTTGTGCGACTAATAAGGTTTCGCCGACTTTGGTGATGTCGCCAATAAGTTCGTCGGTATTCGCATCGAACACTTGTGTGCCTAAGGGGACAGAAACGTAGCAATCTTCGCCTTTTCTGCCTGTGCATTGGCGACCGCTGCCGTTTTGTCCACGCTGCGCTCTATGCACGGTGTGGTAACGAAAATCAACGAGAGTGTTGATATTTTCTACGCCAATTAAATACACACAGCCACCGTCACCGCCATCACCACCGTCAGGACCGCCCATTGGAATGTATTTTTCACGCCGAAAACCAACCGCGCCATTACCGCCATCACCCGCTTCAACACGCACCTGTACTTCGTCAACAAATTTCATAACTTACTCAAATCTAACCGATAAAAACAAAAAAAGCCCCTACCACACAGGGAGGAGCTTTTTGATAACTTAGGTTGTCGCTTGAGCGACAGCTTAGTTTTATGCTGCAACGATACTGACAAATTTGCGGTTGTTAGGTCCTTGAACCTTAAAAACCACTTTGCCTTCTGCGGTTGCAAACAAAGTGTGGTCTTTGCCGATACCGACATTGTCACCTGCGTGAAAATGTGTGCCACGTTGACGCACAATAATGTTACCTGCCGCGACTAATTCGCCACCGAATTTTTTAACGCCTAGGCGTTTGGCATTAGAGTCGCGTCCGTTTCGCGTACTACCACCAGCTTTCTTATGAGCCATTTTTAACTCCTAGTTAAGCAGAAATACCAGTAATCTGGACTTCTGTGTAATATTGACGATGCCCCATTTGTTTCATGTGGTGCTTACGTCTTCTGAATTTAATAATTTTGACTTTTTTGTGTCTGCCTTGAGACAACACGGTTGCTGTCACTTTGCCGCCTTCGATAAAAGGCAAACCGACTTGAACATTACCGTCTGATTCAATCATCAGCACTTTATCAAATTCAATGCTGTCGCCTGTGCCTAGCTCCAGTTTTTCTATTTTTAAATAAGTACCTTCTTCCACACGGTACTGTTTACCACCTGTTTGAATTACCGCATACATCGGCGCAAGCTCCATCAAGCATAATCTGTTAAAAGTGAACAGA
>DFWO01000004.1 GCA_002380945.1 Methylococcaceae bacterium UBA4132
TCGTCAATGCGTAACTTCTATATTCTTAATTAACCATGCCGTTGCGTACTACCTCAACTGCGATGCTTTGGTAATTAGTAGATAGGTCATTGCTCGATCAATAGTCTAACAGCTCAGTTGGTTGGCAGAAATAGCTTTTGCTTTGAAAATCCACCATCCGATAACAAATCAACCAGTGACTGTTCAGGTAAGCGAGTAACCATTCCACCCCATCGCATTTGACAAGGTGAACTGGTCGTTGGCTGATTGTTTAAGCAATCAGGACAATATGCCATTCAAAAAAGGCATTAGCAGAACCTCAAGGGTATTGACTCCACAACATATAACAGTCACAAAATTATACGATTCATTAAATAAGGATTTACCTGTGTGTGATTTTGGAGGCGATAATCAAAACGGAATATAAACCTGGTTAGGATTTTTTGTGGATTGCAATAATCCCCGTTTATTTTAGAGGGTGTTAGTAGTCAAACTCCAAAAAAAGATAGTTATTTAAGAACTAAAACGTTGCTCAAACAGTGAAATCGACTCTGGTTTACCAAATAAATAGCCTTGAAAAAATTGACAGCCGTTGTTCAGTAAATAATCGCGTTGCTGCTGTGTTTCTACTCCTTCAGCAATCACATTGATTCCCAGACTATTGCCTAATGCTAATATAGTACGAATAATCACTGTATCAGTACTATCGACTGTTAGATTACGCAAAAATGATTGATCTATTTTTAGCTGTGACAACGGCAAGCGTTGCAAATAAGATAACGATGAATAGCCTGTGCCAAAATCATCCATTGAAAAACTAATACCCAGCTCACGCAAAGCATTCATGATTTTGATGGTTTGCTCGACATCCTCCATAATAATGCTTTCAGTAATTTCTAATTTCAAACGTTGAGGATTAATACAATTTTTATTGATAATTCCTTTAATCTCGTCAACAAAAGTATCTCGGTTAAATTGTTTAGCACTCACATTGACTGCAAGGGTTAGTCGCTGAGTTTCTGGCTGTTCTGCCCAAACCGCTAGCGTTTGACAACTTTTGTTTAATACCCATAGACCTAACACAGCAATCAAGCCAGACTCTTCGGCTAACGGAATAAATTCCACTGGAGGAATATTGCCACGCAACGGATGGTGCCAACGTAGTAGCACTTCCGCACCAGTCGCTTGACCTTCTGCATCAACTTGAACCTGATAATGTAGATGAAACTGATTATTCTGTAGAGCTAAACTCATATCCGCTTCCAACACTGCTCGTTGGGTTAGTTTGGTTTGCATGTCTGGATCAAATATACAGAGTGTATTTCGTCCAGATTGTTTGGCTTGATACATTGCCATATCCGCCTGTTTTAACAAGTCATCGCCTTTGTCTGTACCTTGAAACAGCTTCATGCCAATACTAGCACTAGAGTGATGTTCAACCGACGATAATGATTGACCTTGCATATCAAAATGGCGCAACAAATACGGCTGACTGAGCGTGTGTAGAACCTTGTTACCCACACGCTGAGCAAACAGCGTTGCCTCAGTAGCATCTTCCGATAAATGTTCCAGCATGATGACAAATTCATCACCTCCAAGTCGGACAACGGTATCTTGTTCACGCACACAATGAGTAAGCCGCTTGCTAACTTCAACTAATAGCTGATCACCAATATCATGTCCTTGCGTATCGTTAAGAACTTTAAAGCGATCAATATCTATAAACATCAAAGCACCGTAATACTGATTATGCTGGCTGCTGTGCAGTGCCAAACCTAGGCGATCTACAAACAAACGGCGATTTGGCAATTGTGTAAGCGAATCGTAAAACGCCAATTTATGAATATAATCTTCGTTGAGTTTACGGTCAGTAATATCGACAAAAATGCCCACATAATGTGTGGTCTCACCGCTTTTATTGGTTACTCGAATAATAGTAAGCCATTCTAAGTAACTACTACCATCCTTGCGACAATTGGTGATTTCGCCTTGCCAGTAGCCATGCGCGTTAATTTGTTCCCACATGAACTGATAAAAAATTTCATTATATTGCTCAGAAGACAGAATTTGCGGAACTTTGCCTATTACTTCTTCCGCTTTGTAGCCCGTCAAAAGGCTAAAGGCATTATTAACACGAATGATAATTTTGTCTGGATTAGTAATTAAAATACCTTCTTGACTATTTTCAAATACTGAGGCGGCGAGTGCTAGTTCTGTTTCTGTTTGCCGTCGCTGTTGTTCATGATCAAAATTATCTAGCGCGAATGATATATCGACTGCCAAACCATTTAGTAGCGTGATAATGTCAGTACTGAAATAATTAATTTCCTGCGAATAAACCGAGATACCACCAACAACTTTCCCAGCACGGATGAGCGGAAAAGCAGCCACTGAACGAATTGATTCAGCGCGAGCGAGTTCATGCCAAAGTACAGTATCGGAGTGAGACAAAAAATCATTAAAAATTTGCGCAGTCCGTTCGTGTATCGCTAATCCTAATGGTTCTTGACCTTCTGGAAGCAAAGGGTTAGCGGATATATTAAGGTTTGCAAAATAAGATGATTGCCAATCACTACTAGCGACTGGACAAATCCAGTTATTATCATCTATTAAACCAATAAAAACTAAGTGAAGAGTCATTTTTTCGACAAGAATATTGCAAATACTATTCAACAAAGCCAATTCATTAGTTTCGCGGAATATGGTAGTGACACTTTCTTTCCACGCAGAATAAACATGATGAAGGTCGTCTAGTCGCTGCTCGGAATCAGTAAGAATATCCAGCATTTGATTAATGTTAACTGCCAAGTCACCAAGCTCATCATGGTGTTGAATATCAGCGCGTACACTACGCTCACCATTGATAATTTTGCGAGCAACGCTAATCAATTGCTGTAAGCGACTGGACATTCCTTTTGCCAGTAAGGTAGATATAGTTAGCAGTATCAGTGCGTTGATAGCAATGAATGCTAAACTGGTCAGTAGTGCCGAGCGTAAATTGGCGCGGGTGGTTTGCTGATTTAATTCTACCCTAATCCAACCGATAGGCTGTTTATCCACAATAATAGGCATAGCAATATCAATCATATCGCTATTAGCAACCAATACTTGTGGGCTAGGTGATTTGATAGAGTCAGAAACAAATAATCCGACATCTTTTGGCTGAGTTGAAGCCAATACTTCGCCTTGCTTGCTAACAACAAAAGCGTGATCTACGTTCTGCGTATTAACATAATCTTGCAAAATTCGCCGCAAACTGATGCCATCATTAGCCAGTACCGAAGAACTACTACTATAAGCTAGTCCTTTAGCTATGGCGTTAGCACGAAGAATATTGGCATTATCAAGAAAATGTTGCTGCTGTTTTAGCAATGTAACCAGCATTATCAATAGCAAGACTGTTCCGAATGTTAAAGCCATTTGGCATTGAGTAGGGTAAAACAGCCAGCGATGGAACTTAAAAGTTATTTTTTTCATGACTTTATAGGGTTTCAATAAAACAGACCGCAACGAAAAGAGTAATTTTTTACCGAATTTTCTGACATTATGAACAAAATCAAAAGACTAGGACTTTCACCACCCTACGAAATGGACTGGAATCCGAGGAGAAAGTGACACAGTTCTCAAATAATCGGAAAATAAGCTAGTTTGTACTTGGTAAAGGTTAGCTAGTTTTTTAAAAAACACCAAAAAATCTGACTAATCGGGAAATCTGTTATCTGAGAGTAATCAATATAATTTAGGACTTTCGCAAACACTTAAAATAAGCTTGAATTTGAGAAGAGCAAAAAACAGAAAACAGGCTAATTATTGCGTGGTGAAGCGTGATTGTTGTTAGGCTTGTAGAGTATTGGCAAATCCAGTCGTTTTAGGTAGAAGCGCAGGCTTTTTTTTGCCTCTGTGAATAAAAATCCACACCAACTGAAAATGGCGAAAAATCAGGGATTAAATATAGCTAATACGATATAAAAAGATGCCGTGTAAGTGCTTTGGTAAAAAGATCATCAACGGAACATCGAGTCTTATTGCGAATGGATTTGAGTTGCGCCCATGACTGATCAATGGGATTAAAATTGGGTGAATAAGTGGGCAGGAATTCAACGATGTGCCCCGCCTTCTCGACACTTTTCCTCATATCTTTTTGTTTCGTTATCCATAACAACGACGCTAGCTACGGGTAATTTAGACAATAGCTCCTGTGTGACCCCTGGGTAAAAAAACATCCGCGCTAATGTTGAACTGAAATAGCAAAATCGTTAGAACCTGTTCAACATCTCCG
>DFWO01000082.1 GCA_002380945.1 Methylococcaceae bacterium UBA4132
AACTATTCTTAATTAACCATGCCAAAATTGTTCTTAGTTAAATTAATGAATTACAGAAAAAACGTCGAACATCGCGTAGTATTATTAATTTATATTGCTTTTGCTATATCATCTTGAAAAATTCATTTATTAATCAAGGGTTGCTACATGGGATGACTTACACCAAGTTGCAAATTTCATCCACCAGCTTCTAATGAATGGCTTTAAATCCAATGTCAGTGCGGTAATAAATGCCATTCCAATGAATAGGTTTAGCAAGTAGGTATGCGTTTGCTTGCGCTTCTTTAATATCTTTACCTAAGGCACAGGCGCATAATACTCTGCCACCTGCTGTGACTATATCATCACCGACTTGTTTTGTGCCTGCATGAAATACTTTGCTAGTCTTATCTTCAACAGCAGGTAAGCCAGAAATAATCGCACCACTTTGATAAGTATCAGGATAACCACCTGCGGCTAATACCACGCCTAAAGCAACGCGCTCATCCCACTCACTATCAACTTTATCAAGATTGCCCGCTAAAGCCGCTTGGCACAGTTCCACTAAATCGCTTTTTAAGCGCATCATGATGGGTTGTGTTTCAGGGTCACCAAAACGGCAATTATATTCCAGCACTTTAATATCACCAGTAGGACTAATCATTAAACCAGCATATAAAAAACCAGTGTAAGGTAAACCATCTGCCGCCATACCTGCTAAAGTTGGCGCGATAACTTCATCCATCACACGCTGATGAATTTCAGGCGTAACAATTGGGGCAGGGGAGTAAGCACCCATACCGCCTGTATTTGGACCTTTGTCGCCATTATCACGCGCCTTATGATCTTGTGATGTTGCCATTGGTAGTGCGTGTTTGCCATCAGCAATGACAATAAAACTGGCTTCTTCACCTGCTAAAAATTCTTCGATAACGACTCTATGTCCTGCATTACCAAACACATTGCCCGATAACATATCTTCAACGGCAGCAATCGCTTCGG
Organism: Methylococcaceae bacterium UBA4132; assembly: GCA_002380945.1. Classification (GTDB taxonomy): domain Bacteria; phylum Pseudomonadota; class Gammaproteobacteria; order Methylococcales; family Methylomonadaceae; genus UBA4132. The sequence continues at coordinate 982 of DFWO01000082.1, forward strand.
CTTCAGTTTGCGCAACAATGACACCTTTACCTGCGGCTAACCCATCCGCTTTAACGACGATAGGCGCACCGTGCTGTTGAATATAGGTAATGGCTTGTTGTTGGTCGGTAAAACTTTGATAGCTTGCCGTTGGAATGTGGTGGCGTATCATGAAATCTTTACAGAACGTTTTTGAACCTTCCAACTGTGCGGCTTTAGCACTAGGACCAAAACACGGTAAACCCGCTTGTTGAAAACTATCCACAACGCCTAACACTAAAGGCACTTCAGGGCCGATGATGGTAAGACCAATAGCCTCCTGCTGAGCAAATGCCAGTAAACTTGCAATATCATCCACAGCAATGGCAACATTTTCCACGCCCGATTCAAGGGCTGTTCCTGCGTTACCTGGCGCGACAAATACTTTCTCGACTTTTGCCGATTGTTTAGCTTTCCAAGCAAGGGCGTGTTCGCGTCCACCGTTACCGACGATGAGGATTTTCATAAGCAAGTCTCGTAATTAGAATGATGAGACCTGACAGGCTTACAAAATCTGTCAGGTCTGTTTTGAATTTTAATGTCTAAAATGGCGCATACCTGTGAACACCATCGCAATATTGTGTTCATTGGCGGCGGCAATGACTTCGTTATCACGCATAGAACCACCTGGTTGAATTACCGCTGTGATACCTGCTTCGGCAGCGGCATCAATACCATCGCGGAAGGGGAAAAACGCATCGGAAGCCATTGCTGAGCCCTCAACAACTAAGCCTGCATCGGCGGCTTTGATACCTGCGATTCTCGCTGAATATACGCGGCTCATTTGCCCCGCACCAACACCAATCGTCTGCCCATTTTTACAATACACAATGGCATTGGACTTCACAAACTTAGCGACTTTCCACGCAAATAATAAATCCGCCAGTTCTTGTGCAGTAGGTGTACGTTTACTAACGACTTTAATATCAGCAGCAGTGATTTTGCCAAAATCTTTATCTTGAACTAACAAACCACCCGCTACTTTTTTGAAATCTAAACACGCGGTATCAGTACTGCTCCAAGCACCACATTCCAGCGCACGAATATTGGCTTTGCTGGCTAAAGCGGCTTTTGCACCCGCGCTTATTGTCGGAGCAATAATCACTTCGACAAACTGGCGGTTGATAATTTCCGTAGCGGTGGTTTCATCCAGCTCTTGGTTGAAGGCGATAATGCCACCAAAGGCTGAGGTTGGATCGGTTTCGTAGGCTAAATTATATGCACTGAGTAAATCATCGGCTTCAGCAACACCGCAAGGATTAGCATGTTTAACGATTACACAGGTCGGTTTGTCGGTGAAGGCTTTGACACATTCTAATGCGGCATCAGCATCGGCGATGTTGTTGTAAGACAGTTCTTTGCCTTGGATTTGGGTAGCGGCAGCAATCGTACCAGCAACTGGGGATTTTTCTGCATAAAACGCGGCGTTTTGGTGTGGGTTTTCGCCATAACGTAAGGTTTGGCTTTGATAAAACTGTAAATTCAATACCTCAGGAAAGCCTTGTTGATTCAGTCCGCCTAAGTAAGCGGCAATCGCAGTGTCGTAGCTGGCAGTATGTTCAAAACTTTTTAACGCTAAGTTAAAGCGCGTTTGCTGGCTAAGGCACGTTGTGTTGTTATTGAGTTCGGCAATAATCGCCGCATAATCAACAGGGTCAACCACCACCGCCACATCATGATGATTTTTAGCCGCCGCACGAATCATCGTTGGGCCTCCGATGTCGATATTTTCAATCGCGGTTGCAAAATCACAATCGGGTTTAGCAATGGTTTCCGCAAAGGGATACAAATTAACGACCACTAAATCAATCGGTTTAATGTCGTTTGCTGCCATAACCGCATCGTCTATACCCCGTCGCGCTAAGATACCGCCGTGAACTTTAGGATGCAGGGTTTTCACTCTACCATCCATCATTTCGGGAAAGCCCGTGTAATCAGACACTTCCGTAGCGGGAATCTGTTGTTCTGCCAGTAATTTAAATGTACCACCTGTCGATAGTATTTCGATACCCAGTTGATTGAGTTGTTGGCAAAAAGTAACAATCCCCGTTTTATCGGAGACACTAATCAGAGCGCGGGTAATTTTTTTGTTCATACAGACCTTTGAAGAAAGAGGGTTTAATGTAGATTGGAGTGAGCGAAAAGCAAATCCCAGTATTTACGTTGATTGTGTTGGGTGTCGATCCTTATCCCAACCTACTTAATTTTTATGGGTATGCAACATTAGTTAGCTAATACCGTATTGATCTAATTTTTTACGCAGTGTGCTACGACTTAAACCCAATGCTTTAGCGGCTTTGGTTTGGTTGTGACCTGTGTGTTCTAAGGTGGCTTGTAGCAGTGGTTTTTCAACCTCACTGAGTACCATTGCATATAAATCCACTGCATCATGACCGTTTAATTGTGAAAAATACAGTCCAACAGTTTGTTTAACATGCGCAGACAAAGGAATAGCTGCTGTTTTTTTGCAATCAATATTAATAATTTCAGCCGTTTTTTGAGACGCGTTCATTATGATGTCGCACTATCGGTGGTTAAAGAGTTAAATACAGAGTTAATCAGCATAAGTTGTTGTAAGGGTTCTTGAGCTTGATTAATAATCGCTTTAGAGTTGGAGTCTATGGAATCAAAATGCTTAAAATACCAACCGATATGTTTCCTTGCCATTCTAACACCAGCCGTGTTGCCATAGAAGCTATATAAACTGTCTAAATGCGTTAAAATTGTATGATGAATGTCTGTAACTGTTGGTTTTTTAATGATTTTTCCTGTGTTAAGAAAATGATTTATTTGCGTAAATAGCCACGGATTTCCTTGTGCAGCACGTCCTATCATAATGGCATCAGCTCCTGTGCTGGTCAGTACTGCGTGGGCTTTTTCAGCCGAATCAATATCACCATTGGCAATGATGGGAATGCTAACCGCTTGTTTGACTTGTTTAATGGTGTTGTATTCTGCCTCACCTGCAAATTTACAGGCGCGAGTGCGTCCATGTACAGTCAATGCGGCAATGCCCGACTGTTCGGCGATTTGAGCGATAGCCACCGCATTACGATTATCGGCATCCCAGCCTGTGCGAATTTTTAGCGTGACAGGCACATTCACCGCACTTACCACTGCCTGTAAAATTTTTCTGACTAAGGCTTCGTCTTTTAATAAGGCCGATCCTGCCGCCACTGAACACACTTTCTTAGCAGGGCAACCCATGTTTATATCAATAATCTGTGCGCCACGTTGGGCGTTAAACTTAGCGGCTTCTGCCATAAGCTTTGGATCAGTGCCTAAAATTTGTACTGAACCTAGCCCTGTTTCATTGTTTGTATCGGCTTTTAATAAGGTTCGTTGATGATGACGCAGGGCAGGATTAGAGGCAACCATTTCAGAGACTGCAAAACCCGCGCCAAATTGCCGACATAATTCTCTAAATGGACGGTCACTGATACCTGCCATTGGTGCGAGAATTAGCTGATTATCCAGTAAGTAAGAACCTATTTGCATGAGTGTTATGAATACGAAAAAGGGCGCGTATCATAACCCGAAAATAAACTGAAAGGGGAAACTTAAATAATGTAAATCGAGTTAGACTGTAAAAACGTAGTCCACGAAAAACACAAACAGCACGAAAATAAATAGCTTGTAAATAGAGTAATGTTCGTGTCTTTCGTGCTTTTCGTGGAAAATTATTTTTTGGCAAATCTTTTATCGTCTCGTTAACGTAACCCAACATTTAGCTCGGTGAAATGTTGGTAGCTTAATCGTTAGCATCATTCCAAATAGGATTTTCTGCATCATCTTTTTCCAGTTTGCTAATGTCTTCTGGGTAGATGTGCCAAAATGATTTATCAATCATAGCGTTTTTATACGTTTCTTTTTTCTCATGGGTGAACGGACACCACCAGTTTTCCACAAGTTTAACCATGTAAGCGTGCCATTCAAACAAAGCGACACTGTAAGGGCAGTACCAAGTACAGTTTAAAATCCAGAACAATTTAGATTGCGACAGACTCGCTGAGAATGAAGCATTCATCGTAATTTGATTTTTTAATGTGTAACGATGAGTTGCTCGATCTGGAATAAAATCTGACCATTTTTTGACATTAGTCGCGCCCATCATGCGTAAATGATAATAAGTTAAATAAGCACTGGTAATGACAAATGGCAGCGTCAATATGGGTAGATAAACGAATACCATACCGATACCACGGATTAGAACAGATTGTTTCTGATGGTTTTTGCCGATATCAACGCGGCTAGCAGAACAAGAGTCGCAAGCTTTCATTTTTTAAGTATCCTCATAGTTGAGTGGTTGAGTGATTAAACGTGTTTCAATATTGTCATCATTCAATAATTGATAAATGCTTAGGCAGCCTGCACAACAAAACCGCTGTTTTCCTTGTTCAGTCATCATGAAAAAGCCTTCAATTTCTACGGCTAGTCCACACAGTGTGCAGGTTTCTTGATATTTTTTAATCTCCATAATCATGCCTCAATATCTTTCGTTGGCTAACTGAAACGTGGATTCAACTGTGCAATCTCGGCATAGATAGGACAGGTTTGTGTATGTGCGCCTGATAAATAGCCTGTGGACATTAAAAATTCGTTGACGATTTCACCGCCTGTAAATAAAAACGTGTTTTTAAAAAGTGTTGTCCATTGAGCCTTGGTTTGTGGATGATGCGCATCCAGCCACAGTTTAAATGAGCCATAATCTTGTTGTAATTGCAAAATTCGCCCTGCGTTGACAATAGCGGCATTAATTTTTAGCCGATTACGCACAATACCTGCATTCGCCATTAACCGCTGACGGTCTATGTCGGTGTAGTTAGCAACGCTTGCAATCACAAAACCATCGTAAGCAGCATGAAAATTAGCAGCTTTTTTTAAAATCGTTGTCCAAGACAATCCTGCTTGATTAATTTCCAACACCAGTCGCTCAAACAGTTGATTATCGTCTGTCAATGGAAAACCGTATTGCGTATCGTGATAGCGTTTGTGTAGCGAATCCTCAGCTTCACTTAGACAAAATTCACAATAACTGCTCATGATTTACTTGGCGATGACCGCCAGCCCATCCAATCTTACCCAGTCTTCTTGTTGAACGGGCGTATTAAAATCTATCTGTTGAGCTTGATATGCGTCGATAACAGCGTCTGCTTGCTCTGCTAAGATCCCCGATAACACTAACGCACCGCCCGTTTTAACTAAGGCACTGATGTCTTTCGACATTTCAATAAGCGGTTTTGCTAAGATATTCGCTAATACCACATCGGCGTGTAGCGGCGCAAATTGTTCAGGCAAATAACAGATAATTTTATCGGCAACGCTATTTTTTAACGCATTGCTTTCAGTGGCAGTAATGGCTTGCGGATCAATATCAACCGCGTGGGCGACTTTCGCACCTAACAACACCGCCGCCACTGCTAAAATACCAGAGCCACAACCGTAATCAATTACGGTTTTGCCCGTTAAATCATGACTGGCTAACCATTCCAAACATAATGCGGTGGTCGGATGTGTGCCTGTTCCGAATGCTAAACCTGGGTCTAGGATTAAGCATACCGTGCCTTCTTCATACTGTTCTTGACCTGTCGGACACACCCATAAGTTATCAGCGAATTTCATGGGATGGTAGTATTCCATCCACGCCCGTTCCCATTCTTGATCGTCAATGTGTTCTTCTTGCCAGTCTTGCAACTCATCGGCTTTAAAGTTAGCTAACACGGCTGTTTTTACATGAACAATATCAGCATCGAGTTCATATAAGGCGATAACTTGGGTATTGCTCCATATTTTCGTTTCACCGATGGCAGGCTCATAAACGGGTTCGTCTTCTGCATCCATATAAGTAACAGATACCGCGCCGAGGTGGTCGAAAAAATCAGCCAGTTTTGGGGCAGTATTTTCGTTGGTAATAACAGAGATTTGATGCCAAGCCATAGATTAATAATCGGTGATTATAGAGAAAATAAAGTGGGTAGCGAGATAACGTAATCCGAGCCAACCTACGAATTGGATGTTAATGAATTTCTGGTAATAATAAATATTGTTTCTATTCATACCTATCGCACTATTTTTTCACAGTTATATCAAGAAAATCTATAAATTGCTTCACATAAAATGGACGTATGTGATCATCATCTTTATAAATGGGAGTTCCATCATCCAAAGTTGTTTGACATTGATTGTTCTTGCAAAAGTGACTAGGAGTATCAATCACAATCGTATTAGATCGTTTTGCTATTTCGATCATTAAAATCCGTAATTTTTCTTGCTCTTTGTCATACTCTTGAAACTGCTTTGCTTTATTATTAATAATAAAGCCTTTTAATCGTGAGCCAGTAATCATTTCCATAGGATTAAATGATTTACCAGACGGGTTGTCGATAACAAGAAAAACCTTTTTGTGTTTTGATAGAGTAGAAAGGGTGTCCTCAAGTGACTTGATAGCATAGTCAATACCATCTTCATCAAAATATTTTTTTTTGTCATCTAATAAATAATAATAACGATATTCTCCGGCTAATGGTTTCTGATTTTTAATCAAGTGACGCCAAGAAGCACCTATTACTACTGAATCAACATCTGATGATAATGCGTAGTTGATAATCGTTTCCTTAAAAGCAGCATTACATTCAGGGTGTTGATCCTCATAAACATTTGGTATGGGTGGACAGCCTCCTACCGTAGCGAATATAGCTGTTTTCGTATTTATGGGATTTTCATTTATGAGTTTCACAATTCTAGGTGCGTACTGTTCTATATGCGAGTCACCCCAAAAAAGGACTTTCTCTTTAGCTCCATTTTTGATAAATGCTTTAACTTTATTTATATCAATCGATTTTAAAGAATCGGGGTATTCCCAGTCACCAACAGCTTCACCAATTAAAGCTACACTATCTGAATTATTTCGTGGAGAAAATATTCCTTTCGATGTACTAATTCCTAAGCTAAGGAGTATAAGTGATAAAAAAATTAAACAATAAATCACATAAGGAGATTTATATTTTCTAATTTTATTTTCTACAACTTCATAAGTTAATATAGCTAATATAAAACTTAAAAAAACAGCAATAATTCTTTCTACCCTAGTTTCGTATTGCATGATATGAGTAAATGATAATAATAACCAATGCCATAAGTATAATGGATAACTAATTAAGCCAATGTAAACAAAAACTCGGTTACTCAAAATATAACGGTTTATCCATGAGTCAGGGGCTGAAATTATAAGAAATGCACCTATTGTCGGTAATAAAGCCCATCCTCCAAAAAGAACACTGCCTTTGTCTAATAGAATTACAGCCATCACTATTAATACACTGCCCAATATTGACTGTAAATTCAAATAAAATTTATTTATAGATAACCAACTTTTCTTATGTAAAGTAATATAAGCTAAAATTCCTCCTATCATTAATTCCCAAAAGCGGTTAATAGGTAAATAAAATGCGGAAACTGAAGAAAAGCACGCTAAAGTGTATATATTTGCAGAAAAAGAAATGATTGCAATAAAAATAACGATAACTAAGAAATTGAATTTACTTTTCCACACTAGCCCTAATAACATAGGCCAAAAAATATAAAACTGTTCTTCTATTCCTAATGACCATAAATGTAATAATGGCTTAGTTTCCGAAGAGGTATCAAAATAACCAGCTTCATTCCAAAGAATAAAATTAGCTATAAATCCAATTCCGCCTGCTATATGTTTTCCTAATTTATTGAACTCGTCTGGAAAAAGTATATACCAACCAAATATCCAAGATGTTATTAATACAATAATTAAAGCAGGAAATATTCGTTTTATACGCCGCGAGTAAAATTCAAAATAACTAAAACGATCTTTTTCTAAATTACCAAAAATAATGATTGAAATAAGAAACCCTGATATAACAAAAAAAATATCAACGCCTATAAATCCACCTTGAATTTTCTTTGGAAAGGCGTGGAACCCAATAACAGAAAGAATTGCAATTGCACGAAGACCATCTACATCAGGTCGATATTTTATATGATTCATATGGGTAACACATTGGGTATTGTTAATTAAAAATAG
>DFWO01000003.1 GCA_002380945.1 Methylococcaceae bacterium UBA4132
CCTTTGATTTTGATGATTTTGCAAAGAGTCCAGAGGTAGAAAAGTTAGATGATGTAGATATTGCCAAGGACGCTATTGACTTTGATTTCGACTTTGATATGCCAACAACAGCAGATAACCAACTAGGGCATTTTGGTTCTCCTGATTTAACAGATATGGACGAGTTGGAAACCAAATTGGATTTAGCTAGAGCTTATATTGATATGGGTGATGCACAAGCAGCCAGAGATATTGTTGAAGAAGTGCTTGAAAAAGGGTCAGATGAACAAAAAAAACTAGCCGCATCCATACTTGATTTTCTGAAATAAAAAGTCCGACGTATAAAAAAAGCCCTGTATAGGGCTTTTTTTTGTTCAAACAAAATCAATTGGTTTTTTAAAGAAATAACAAAAAAAGCAATCCACTAGCGACAATTGATAACAGGACTTTGTTAACAAATGACTCGTGCCAATAAGCCAAAATACAAGCTATTTCATCAGCTAAAAATGCCTTTAGTTGTTGTTTTTTTTCACTATAAAACGCAGGAAATGCCTTCCATAGTCGATACAGTCCATAAAAAATGGTCGCTATAATGATGTAAAAAACAACGACTTGAGTGGTGTGTAGCGAAGTATCAAACATGAGTTCAATCACAAAATCCAGCGAGGTTTCAGTCCACTCAAATAACATATGGAGAGACTCTAGGAATAAGTGAAATACCTCAAGGGGGGCTGCAAAAAGGATGGCAATACCCAGCCAAAGTGATACACGTTGTATCATGTTTTTATCGGGAAAATTCAAACCTAACTCCAAGTAAAACTAAAACTTTAAAGAAGCAACCCACTGTTCAGTTGGATTATTGCGTCCAAACCCTAGCGTTTCTAAATAAGCGCATCCACACACCGTATTCACGCCAATCATCGGGATGCCATGAGTTTTGTACAGTTCTAAAACAGCGTTCAGGATGGGGCATCATGATGGTAAAACGTCCGTCAGTTGTGGTTAAGCCTGTAATACCTAACGGTGAACCATTCGGATTTGCTGGAAAATCTGTGGTGAGTGCGCCGTAATTATCAACATAACATAACGCTACTGCTTGCGCATTCAGTGCCGCTTGTGGATCGCCAGCAAACACCGCACGTCCTTCACCGTGGGCGATACTGACAGGCATTCTTGAACCTTCCATACCTGCAAATAGAATGGAGGGGGATTTTTGTACTTCAACCATTACCACGCGGGCTTCAAACTGTTCAGAGGTGTTGCGCATAAATTTAGGCCAATGCTCCGCGCCTGTAATGATGTCTTTTAATCCTGACATCATTTGGCAGCCATTACACACGCCTAAACCAAAGGTATCTGTGCGTTGAAAAAATGCAGAAAATTCATCTCTAGCGCGGCTATTAAACAGAATGGATTTTGCCCAACCGCCACCTGCGCCCAATACGTCACCGTAAGAAAAGCCACCGCACGCCGCCAAGCCTGTAAAGTCATGCAGGCTGACGCGCCCGTGAATAATATCGCTAAGATGTACATCAATGCTGGTAAAACCTGCACGGTCAAACGCAGCTGCCATTTCGACATGACCATTCACGCCTTGCTCACGCAAAATGGCGATTTTAGGACGAGTACGCACAATAAACGGTGCGGCAACATCGTTATTGATATCAAAACTGAGTTTGGTATGCAGACCAATGTCATTATCATCGGCAATACGGTCAAACTGTTGTTTGGCACAATCGGGATTATCGCGCAGAGCCTGCATTCTGTAACTGACTTCTGACCACACTTGTTGCAGTTGGGTGCGGCTGGCAGAGTAAATTAATTCGTCGGCATGGTGAATATTGATTTGCTGTTCGGGAATAACGCGTCCGATAACATAAATGCAATCGACTAAGCCCCAGTGTTTTAACAGTTTAACCACATCATCGGCATCACTATCACGGACTTGGATGACCGCGCCTAACTCTTCATTAAACAAAGCGGCTAAGGCATCTGTACCTAACACATCAATGTTAAGATTTGCGCCCATTCTGCCCGCAAAAATCATTTCCGCAACGCTGGCAAATAAGCCGCCATCAGAACGATCATGGTAACTCAGCAGTTTGCCTTGGTTGTTCAGTGTTTGAATCGCCTCAAAAAAGGCTTTTAATAATTCTGGATGGTCAAGGTCAGGGCAGTTATCACCTAATTGCGAATACACTTGCGCCAGCACCGAACCGCCCAGACGATTTTTACCTGCGCCTAAGTCGATTAAAATCAATACGCTGTTATCAACAGCTTGCAGTTGTGGAGTGAGGGTCTTACTGACATCCAAGACAGGGGCAAAGGCGGTGATAATTAACGACAGCGGCGAAGTCATGGTTTTTTCACCCGCGTTGTCCGTCCAGCGAGTTTGCATGGATAACGAATCTTTACCGACTGGAATTGCGATACCGAGGGCAGGGCAGAGTTCCATACCTACGGTTTTGACAGTATCAAATAACGCGGCATCTTCGCCTTCTGCACCTGCCGCCGCCATCCAATTGGCAGACAGTTTGATTTTTTTCAGTGAATCAATGCGAGCGGCTGCAATATTTGTAATGGCTTCGGCGATTGCCATGCGTCCTGAAGCAGGGGCATTGATGACCGCAACGGGGGTACGTTCACCCATCGCCATTGCTTCGCCTGTTAGAGCGTGAAAACCTGTCGCAGTGACTGCAACATCAGCAACAGGGACTTGCCAAGGGCCAACTAATTGGTCACGCGCGACTAAACCTGTTACTGAACGGTCGCCAATATGAATTAAGAAACTTTTATCGGCAACGGCTGGAAATGCTAACACCCGTTGCACGGCATCGGTGAGAGTAACGCCGCTAAAATCTAAACCAGCCACAGCGGGTTGGCTATGGCTGACATTGCGGTGCATTTTCGGTGGTTTGCCAAATAATACCGACATGGGAATATCGACAGGGTTATCGCCTAATAAACTATCGCTAAGGGTTAAATGTTCTTCATCAGTGGCTTCGCCAATGACGGCAAACAAGCAATGTTCGCGCTCACAAAATTCAGTGAATAACGTTAGCGATGACGGTTTAATGGCAATCACATAGCGTTCTTGGGCTTCATTACACCAGATTTGCATCGGCGACATACCGATGTCGTCATTGTTGACTTTGCGTAATTCAAAACGACCGCCTTTGTTGCAGTCGTGAATAATTTCAGGCACAGCGTTTGATAAACCGCCCGCACCGATGTCGTGTATAGAAATAATCGGTGTGTCTTTACCTAGCGAGTTACAGTGATTAATCACTTCTTGGCAACGTCGCTGCATCTCTGGATTTTCGCGTTGTACAGAGGCAAAATCTAACGATTCAGAACTCGCGCCTGAGGCTTGTGAAGAAGCGGCACCGCCGCCCAAGCCAATTAACATGGCGGGGCCACCTAAAATAATAATCAACGAACCCGCAGGAATTTTTTGTTTTTCCACCAGCATCGGGCGAATATTGCCCATGCCACCTGCTAACATAATGGGTTTGTGATAACCACGAAACGCATTGTCCGTACCTAGAACAGGCTGTTCAAAGCTGCGAAAATAACCCGCTAAATTAGGACGACCAAATTCATTATTAAACGCCGCGCCACCTAAAGGGCCTGCCAGCATGATGTCTAAGGCGGAAGCGATACGTTCTGGTTTGCCGTTATCGGTTTCCCACGGTTGGCTATAGTTGGGGATTTTTAAATGCGAAACGGAAAAACCTGTTAATCCTGCTTTAGTAGAAGAGCCACGTCCTGTCGCGCCTTCATCACGGATTTCACCGCCTGAACCTGTTGCCGCACCTGAAAATGGTGAAATAGCGGTCGGGTGATTATGGGTCTCGACTTTCATTAATAAATGCGCATCTTCTTCCACATAGCTATATTCGCCTGTTTTGGCGTTGCGAATAAAGACTTTTGCGTGCGAGCCTTCAATCACTGAGGAGTTATCGCTATACGCGGATAAAATGTCAGTAGGGCTTTGTTGTGCGGTGTTGCGTATCATGCCAAACAGCGTTTGGGCTTGTTCCACACCGTCTATCGTCCAATTGGCATTGAAGATTTTATGGCGGCAATGTTCGGAGTTGGCTTGCGCGAACATCATCAATTCAACATCGGAGGGGTTTCTGCCTAAGGCTTGAAAACTTTCGACTAAATAAGTAATTTCATCCTCGGATAACGCCATGCCTAGCTCGGCGTTAGCTTTAATGAGTGCGTCTTGTCCTTGCTCGATAATTGCAATGGTTTGTAACGGGGCGGGATGATGTTCAGCAAATAAATCTAACTGGCTTGCATCGTAGATGACAGTTTGCGTCATGCGGTCATGCAGCACTGCGGCTAATGCGTGTTTGCTTGCGTCTGATAATTCACTGCTGGCAGTGAGCGTGTATTCAATACCGCGTTCCAGTCGTTTAACACTAGACAAACCACAGCGTTGAGCGATTTCAGTGGCTTTACTTGACCACGGTGAGATTGTGCCTGAACGCGGCACAACTAATAAGGTCTCGCCTTGTGTTTCTGTTTCAACAATATCATCACCGTAAGCGAGTAACTGTTTTAGTATCGCCAGTTGCTCGGTGTTTAAATCGTGTTCGATGCCGACAAAGTGCATAAACCGCGCAGTCACGGTGGTGATAGACGGCTCTATCGCTTGCAGAGACACTAATAGATTGTTGATACGAAAGTCAGATAAAGCAGAGCTACCAGAGATTTTTAGCATGATGAGAAACAGTCAGTGTAGGTTGGATTAGCGCAGCGTAACCCAACATAGCGGTCTATTGATTGTGGGTTACGCTGACTAACCCAAGCGACGCGTTATTTACCCGCTAAATTCGCTTTAATACTTTGTCGTAAAACTTGCAGTAATTTTAAGCTACCCTCATCGGATGCTGGTTTTTGTTCTTCATTCAGAATTACCACATCGGTTTGTTGATTGGTTTCGACTAGCTTAAGCAGATACTCTTTTTCGTTGCTTTGAAAGCCATGTAGCATAAAGTTGAGTTCATCTGAGTAAGAGCCGTCTTCTACGGGCTTTTCATCGGGGTCATACTGTACGGTGAAGGTTTTATCAGCTTGATTACGCTCGTTCACTTCGATTGATTTTCGGCTTAAGCCTTTACTGACGATACGCCACGCATTAGCAAAAGGAACGTTTAAACGTAAGTAGGCAATCTTATTGCTAGATTCAAGTATGTCTACGGTAATAGATTTTGGGTCTATCGCAGGTTGTTCATCGGTTGCAGTCTCAGTGGATGCCGCATCCTTAGCAGGTTTGCTTTCAGTTTCTTCACTTGCAGCAGGCGTAGTCTCCTCAGTATTAGCATTGTCGGTGTTCTGAGTGCGTACTGTGCTGCTAGGCGGTGGTGGAGTGAGTGTGCTACCGTTTGCTAAATCAGCAGGAATAACCAGCTTGGGAATTTCAGTGGTGAACTGATAATCTTTTTCCTTGTCAGGAAATAATTCTTTAATAGAACTACAGGCTGAAACATTAAGCAGTACAGCCGCGCTACACAGTGAGATTAGGGATTTGTATTTCATTAAATAACTTCCGCTAGTCGCATAGCATCACGCACCGCTTCAAAACAATCGTCAGTCAACCATGTTAATGGTAAACGGATGCCTTTTTCCATTAAGCCCATTTGGGCAACCGCCCATTTGACGGGAATAGGGTTGGACTGAATAAATAGATTTTTATGTAATGCCATTAATTTGTTATCAATGGCTAAAGCAGTGTCGTTATCACCTGCCATTGCCGCGATAATCATGTCATGAACTAAGCGAGGCGCAACATTACCTGTCACTGTGATTGAACCATTGCCGCCTAATAAACAAAACTCGCGGCTAGTAGCATCATCGCCTGTATAAATGGCGAAATCATTGCCGACTAACGCACGGATTTGTTTAACGCGTGATAATTCGCCTGTCGCTTCTTTAACACCGACAATATTAGGAATGTGAGACAAACGACCCACGGTGTCAGGCAACATATCACATGCAGTACGACCAGGTACATTGTATAAAATTTGTGGAATATCAACCGCTTCAGCAATGGCTTTATGATGTAAATACAAGCCTTCTTGCGTGGGTTTATTGTAATAAGGTGTGACTATCAAGCAGGCATCTGCACCCGCTTGTTTAGCTTTTTGCGTAAGGTTAATTGCTTCTGTAGTGGAATTTGCGCCACTGCCCGCAATAACAGGTATTTTGCCGTCAACATAATCAACCACTGCTTTAATTACCATGCAGTGTTCTGCCTCGTCCAAAGTGGCAGATTCGCCTGTTGTGCCGACTGCAACAAGGGCATCAGTACCTTGCTCAATATGGAAATCGACTAACGATTGAAGCCGTTTAAAATCGACTGCACCGCTTTCATCCATCGGTGTTACTAACGCTACGATACTACCTTGAATCATGAAATCTCTCGACCAGAATGGCTACAATTACAAAACAGCGTGCATTATAACAAGCAAATGCCCAAAAAAGGTACAAGGTGCGTCAATCTTACACAGTGCGTAGCACGGCTAAATTAGCAAAATAGTGGCATTATGCGCTATAATCCCCCTATAAAAACATTTCCCCGCGCTTACGCGCATCCCCAAAGACTCCATACAGGTACATACATGTCCAACGATGTTTCACCATTACCCTCTTTCCGTGATTTAGCACTGATAGAACCCCTGCTAAAAGCACTCAATGATGTCGGTTATGAAACACCTTCACCCATTCAAGCTCAAGTTATTCCCTTCATGCTCCAAGGCAAAGACGTTTTGGGACAAGCACAAACAGGAACAGGAAAAACCGCCGCTTTTGCATTACCCATTTTGTCACGCATTGAT
>DFWO01000010.1 GCA_002380945.1 Methylococcaceae bacterium UBA4132
CCTCTTTGTTGATTATATCAACCAACCTATCAGGGGGGTCGTTTTCATTAGATAACTACATTATCCATATACTTTTATATTGCCAACGCCCTAATTAATTCTAGCTGTGAATCGGTGACTTCGGTTTTTTTACCTAAGCATTGCGTTAACGGTACGATTTCAATTTCGCCTTTATTGAACGCGGTGACGTGGGCGTACTTTCCTTCGCAGAGTGCGTGAACAGCGGCATAACCCATTTTTGATGCAATAGTGCGGTCTATAGCAGTCGGACTACCGCCGCGTTGAATATGCCCCAAAATACAAACGTGTACGCCTACATCGTATTGATTCATCAATATCTCTTTGATTTGATAGGATAAACCTGCTTTTTCACCTTCTGCGACAATGATGATGGAAGATGTTTTACCTCGCGCTTTGCCTTTGTGAATATTATCGACAATGGCTTGGTAATCAATGGCTTGATTGGATAATATGACCTGTTCTGCACCTGTACATAAGCCGACTTGTAAGGCAATGCTGGAAGCGGTGCGTCCCATGACTTCAACTAAAAACGTGCGGGCGTGGGCGGAGGCGGTGTCTCTGATTTTATCTACTGCTTCAATGGCGGTCTGTACAGCGGTATTAAAACCGATGGTGTATTCTGTACCTGATATATCGTTATCAATAGTGGCAGGTATGCCGATAATGGGTAAGTCGTGTTCTTGATGCAGATTCATCGCGCCAGTGAATGAGCCATTGCCGCCGATGACGATTAAGCCATCTATGTGTTTTCTGGCTAATAAATGGGCAGCTTCTTGTCGGACTTCGGCGGTGTGAAATTCTTCACAGCGTGAAGTATCAAGTATGGTGCCGCCGCGTTGAATAATGTTACTGACCGACGATAAGCTAAGTTTTTGAATATTACCTTCTAATAATCCCGTATAACCGCGATAAATGCCGTAAATATCGATGCCTAAACCGATGGCGGTTCTAACCACGGAACGAATAGCGGGATTCATACCCGAACTATCGCCACCACTGCACAGGACGGCTAGGGATTTAATGGGTTTGCTTGGTGTTTCCATGAAAATACCTATTAGAATGGATTTAGATTAGCGGAATAAATCAGCTTTAGCTGTTTTCTAGCCAATAGCTAAAGCTATTGGACTCCTGAGTTTTTAACCTGCAAAAACCACATCAAATCCCCGCATAAATTCACTTATCGCTTTACGCGGTAACGTTTGAACGGGTAAACATAAATCTTCTGCCATCAAGCCGTATTCTTGTAGAGATTCAGTTTCAATGTATAACTCAGTGACATCATAAATACTTAACGATTGCATCACCGCTGCTGTATCTTTTAACGTAAGGCGTTCAGGCTGTTGCTGATTTTTTAAGGAAAACACTGCATCATCTAGCCACAAGATACTGACCGATTGATCAAACGCGGCAGTAATTAAAATAATATCCAGCATTTCTTGTAAGTAAGCACCGCTGTGGGCAGGTTTGCGCAACACGAATAAATAACGTTTCATAGTTTATCCAAAGACGATAAAACGGTCGGCTAATAAAGTGGCTTCAACTAACTGCCCTAATCCTGCAATGCGAAAGCCATCTGCCACATCATTGTCCTGTTTACCTTGGCGATGAGCTTCGTCGCTGTGTAATAAACCACGCCTTTGAGCGGCTGAAATACACACCACTAAGTCAATTTGATGATCGCGGGCGAGTTCACTCCAGCGTTTGGTTATCTGAATTTCATCATCAGGCGGTGTGGCATATTTAAAAGCGTGATAAACGCCCTCATGATAAAAAAATATCCGCACGATTTCATGCTGTGCGTTTAATACGCTACGAATGAATTGATAAGCTGTTAGCCCCGCATTAGAGTGATAAGGGCTACTATTGATTTGAATAGCAAACTTCATGAATCGTCTCGAAAGAGCTTCTAGGTTTTAAAAACCTGAAAGGTCTTAGCTGTTGTTATAATTAATTACTGATATTCTATACCCATTCTGCATTGATTTTAGTTGATTGTCATGTTTAAACCTGCCGCTGTTGCACTTGCTTTAAGTCTTATTCTCTGCCCTGCCCTGCCGCAAGCTGATCAGCTTGATAAACTCGAATTGCCTGAAATGGGCGATTCGTCTGGCTCATTATTAACTATCGCCGAAGAAAAGGAATTAGGCGAAGAGTTTTTTCGCTATTTACATAGCGAATTGACTATTACTCAGGATGCTGAGATTCAAGAATACATTCAAACCATCGGCAATAAACTTGCCGCTAATAGTGATACCCCTGGTTATCCGTTTCATTTTTTTGTGGTAATGGAAAATGACATCAATGCGTTTGCAGGGCCTGGCGGTTATATTGGTGTCAATTCAGGGTTAATTTTAATCAGCGAAGCCGAAAGTGAATTAGCTTCTGTGATGGCGCACGAAATTGCTCACGTCACGCAACGACATTTATACCGTAGCGTGGAAGCGCAACAACGGCTATCTATTCCCATGCTTGCGGCAACGGTTGCAGCTATTGCTTTAGGCATGAAGTCGCCACAAATGGGGCAAGCCGCTTTAATGGGCATTCAAGCAGGCAATATCCAGTTTCAAATTGATTTTACCCGCGCTCACGAAGAAGAGGCAGATAGAGTCGGTATGCAAACTCTATCCCAATCAGAGTTCGATCCGCGCAGTATGCCGACTTTTTTTGAACGGCTACAGCAGTCTAGCCGTTATTCGGGGAATAATGTGCCTGAATTTTTAAGAACTCACCCTGTCACCGCTTCACGTATTTCTGATACACGCGGACGGGCTGAAAACTACCCTTATAAACAATATCCTGACTCGTTAGCTTACCAATTAACCAAAGCAAAAATTCGTGTATTAACTGACACTAACCCCGCCGAACCGCTTAAATTTTTTCAAAATAAGTTAAACCAAGGCACACTTGAACAGCGTACGGTGGCGCAATATGGTCTCGGTTTAGCTTTGCTCAATAGCCAAAAATACACAGACGCAGAAAATATTTTTCAAACCTTAGTAAAGAGCTATCCCAATCAACTGCAATACAGCACCGCATTGGCGCGGACAGCATTGGAAGCCAAGCAATATGATGTAGCACTGAACCGCTATAAGAAATTAGTGACACAATTTCCTGAAGAAGATTGGCTCAAATTGGAATATGCCCAATCCTTATTAAAAACAGACGATACACGCCAAGCCTACAATGTCCTGCTTACCTTAGATGAGGCTACCAAACATCTGCCCGTTTATACCCAACTGTTAGCGCGAGTTTATGGTAACTTACATCAAGCCGCCGAATCGCATCGCTATCTTGCTGAATATTATTATGCGACAGGGCAAACTAAAGAGGCGATATTACAAATACGCTTGGCTAAAAACGCCAAAGGTTTAACGCCTCAATTAGATGCCATACTCAACGAGCGACTGAGTTTTTTTCGGACTAAAGAGAGAGAAGCTGCTCAACAACAATAAAGGCTAGTGTAATTAAGAGTATTAAGACTGCAAGCTTTCTACAGTTTTTATTACTTAACTTTGCGACCCAAGAAAGATTTTCCACTTACCGCTAAAAGACTTATCAAGTCTTCGTTTTAACATTCAACAACAATCTATTATGTATACCATTACCAAAGAAGTTTATTTTTGTTACGGACACCGCCTAATGAATCACGGTGGCAAATGTCGTCATTTACACGGACACAGCGTTAAAGCTGCCATTTCCATTCAACAAGCTGAGCTTAACGATCAAGGCATGGTATGTGATTTTTCTGACGTGCGTGATTGCGTGTCTGCCTACGTTGATGAACAGCTAGACCATAATTTCCTGCTTCACAAAGAAGACCCGATTATCCCCATGTTGATTGCCAACAATGAACGATTTATGGCGTTAGATGAACACCCCACCGCTGAAGTATTAAGCAAAATGATTTATCAGTATTTAAAACAATCAGGCTTTAACGTGGTTGAAGTGGCACTGTGGGAAACTGCCAGTGCTTATGCGAGTTATCGAGAAGACTAATTTAAGTATTGCCCTACACTATATTAATCCTAAGGAGCGCATCATGCCTGAACAAACAAATTATATTCGTTGGTTTAATGAATTAAGCATTGAAGATGTACCGCTAGTCGGTGGCAAAAATGCCTCCTTAGGTGAAATGTATCGAGAACTTACGCCGCAAGGCATTCAAATTCCTAATGGTTTTGCAATAACAGCGGAAGCCTATCGTCATGTATTGTCAGCATCGAATGGTTGGGATGCCCTGCATGACGCATTAGATGAGTTAAACGCTGAAGATGTCGCTGATTTAGCCAAACGCGCCAGAAAAGCCCGCGATATTGTTTATGCCGCTTCCCTACCGACAGACCTTGAACAACAAATTATCGCCGCTTACCAGCAACTACAAGCGCAATATGGTGATGAATTATTAAGTGTTGCCGTACGCAGTTCTGCGACAGCCGAAGACTTACCCACCGCCAGTTTTGCAGGGCAACAAGATACTTATTTGAATATACGCGGTGAAGTGGCACTATTGGATGCCTGCAAACGCTGTTTTGCCAGTTTATTTACCGACCGCGCGATTCATTATCGGGTTGATCAAGGTTTTGACCATTTCAAACTGGCGTTATCGATTGGCATTATGAAAATGGTACGCTCAGATTTGGATGCCAGTGGAGTCATGTTTTCTTTGGATACTGAATCAGGATTTTCCGATGTGGTGTTTATTACGGGTGCATTCGGCTTGGGTGAAAATGTTGTACAAGGTGCGGTTGATCCCGATGAATTTTATGTCCACAAACCGACTTTTGAGCAAGGACACCGTGCCGTTTTACGGCGTACACTAGGCGCGAAAAAAATTAAAATGGTGTACAGCGATGGCAGTACCCGTGAATCTACGCAAAATATTGTTACCTCGGTTGAAGAACGTAATCGCTTTTGTTTAACCGATGCGGATGTGCTAACGCTGGCTGATTACGCAATTAAAATCGAAAAGCACTACAGCAAAAAAGCAGGGCAAGCCAAACCTATGGATATGGAATGGGCAAAAGATGGGCTAGATGGTGTGTTGTACATTGTACAAGCCAGACCTGAAACCGTCGTTTCGCAATTAAGCGGTATGGTGTTAGAGCAATACACACTGAAAAAAACCGCTGAACCCATTATTACTGGACATTCAGTGGGCAGTAAAATCGCCGTTGGTAATGCACGCGTTATTCATAACGCTGAACAATTGAGTGAGTTTAAAGCGGGTGAAGTATTAATTGCCGATATGACCACGCCCGATTGGGAACCAATTATGAAAATTGCCTCAGCAATTGTCACTAATCGTGGTGGACGCACTTGCCACGCCGCCATTATCTCGCGTGAATTAGGTGTTCCTGCCGTTGTCGGTTGTGATAATGCCACCACTACCATTCAAAATAATAGCCCTATCACCGTCTCCTGTGCAGAAGGTGATGTCGGCAAAGTCTATGCAGGGCAACTGGATTTTGAGGTCAGTCGCATTGATTTGTCAGGCTTAAAACGTCCCAAAACCCATATCATGCTTAACATCGGTAATCCAGAAATTGCCTTTAAAACCAGCTTTCTGCCCAATGATGGCGTGGGCTTAGCGCGGATGGAATTCATTATTACCGAATATATCAAAGCCCATCCGATGACATTGATTCATTCGGAGCGTGTACAAGATGAGCAAGAACGCGCACAACTGAAAGAATTAACCCGTAGTTATGCTAGTCCTGAAGAATTTTTTATTAGCAAATTGGCAGAAGGAGTCGGCACAATCGGCGCAGCGTTTTATCCCAAACCTGTCGTGGTGCGAATGTCAGATTTTAAAACCAATGAATACGCCACGTTGTTAGGTGGTCGGTGGTTTGAATTTGATGAAGAAAATCCGATGATTGGCTTTCGTGGCGCGTCACGTTATACCCATCCTGCTTACCGTGAAGGCTTTGCTTTAGAGTGTGCGGCGATGAAACGCGTGCGTGATGATATGGGTTTAACCAATGTCATTTTAATGATTCCCTTTTGTCGGCGTGTCCAAGAAGCCAAAAAAGTGTTGGCTTACATGGCTGAACTAGGTTTAAAGCGTGGTGACAATGGCTTACAGATTTATGTGATGTGTGAAATTCCTAATAATGTGATTTCCATTGATGCGTTTTCCGAGCAATTTGATGGCTTTTCCATCGGCTCTAATGATTTAACTCAGCTTACTTTAGGTGTAGATAGGGATTCAGCCATATTGGCAGACGATTTTGATGAGCGTGATGATGGCGTTAAGGAAATGATACGACTCGCAGTAACAGGTGCGAAACGCAATGACCGCCATTGTGGGCTATGCGGTCAAGCTCCGTCTGATTATCCTGAAATGGCGGAATTTCTAGTGGAAATAGGCATAGATTCGATGAGTTTAAATCCTGACACCGTACTGAAAACGACGCAACTGGTATTAGAAACCGAACAACGTTTAGGCAGGTAACATCATGCGACTTTTTTGTTTGCTTGTCCTGTTGATAATTACCGTTCTTGAAGTTGGACCAATACCTATTACGGGTTTGATATTAATTTGGGTGGTATTATTTCGCCCTGCGTGGTTTTATGAGCTGGTACTGAAAATTTATAACAAACATTAATATCCACGAAAGACACGAACAGTACGAAAAATAAAAGCAATAAAATTTTCGAGTCTTTCGTGGAGTATAAATCACTTAATTCCTTGGAGTCTCTAACATGAAAACATCCGCCTATTGGCTCACTTTATTGACAACTTGTGCCACATTATCCGCATCAGCGGCAGATTTAACCCGTGCAGAAGTAGAACAACGCTTAGCACAAGCTGATAAAAGCCACGTCGCCGATTTAAAACGTAAAGATTTAACCGAGTTGGATTTATCAGGTTTAGATTTTAGAAACGCTAATTTATGGGGTTCAGATTTACGCCGTGCCAATTTCAGCAAAAGTAATTTATCAGGCTTGGTGTTAGATTTAAGTGTTATGTCAAAAACTAATTTTTCCAACGCGGATTTATCCAATACCAGCGTGTTCGGGGTTCATATTGGCGGAGCAAATCTATCCCATGCTAATTTAACAGGCAGTCGCTTTATTGCTACTTTAGACCGCGCAGATTTAAGTTATGCCAATTTATCGCACGTTGATTGGGGTGTAGATATGAAAAATCAGTCGATGGGTTTAATGCGAGCCAGTATGAATTACGTCAACCTAACAGGCGCGAACCTAACCGATGCCAATCTCGATCGTGCCTTATTACGCTATGCCACACTTAAAGACAGCGTGTTAAAAAATGCCAATTTATTCGGTGTCGATTTATCAGGCGCGGATTTTACTAACGCCGATTTAACCAACGCAAACTTAACAGGCACAACGCTGGAAGAAACCAATTTTACAGGCGCAAATTTAACAGGCACACGCTTTGCGGGGATTAAAGATAAATCTAAGTTGAAAGGTTTAGCTGACAGTAAAAATTTGGATAAAGCAGTTTTTGAATAAGTTCTACGTTATCAGGGATAACATACTTAAGATTTAAGCAAGAATCATATCGAGCTTTAAGTTACTGAAAATAAGTCCGACCTAATACTTATTTTAGGTCGGTCTCAGCCTCAGGAACATCCATTTCAGGAACATTCATCTCGCGAACTTTCATCTCAGGAACATCCATCTCGCGAACTTTCATCTCAGGAACATCCATCTCGCGAACTTTCATCTCAGGAACATCCATCTCGCGAACTTTCATTTCAGGGATGTCTATCTCAGGCTCTGATACTTCAGGCTCTAATAACGAGCAACTAGACATCATTGTAAATAACACAGCCAATATTAATAATTTATTGTATTTCATGATGTCATCAAGATTTCCAATGTTAGTAAAAGGGGTTTCAACACTAAATATCCGTTAAGGATACTGACAACAAAACCGTCAGTTTCTGTTCAAATGCTCCTACCCCTAAAAAGTTTCTGTATTTAATAAAATCACTTCTATTTCTTCAGTAATTTCTTCTTGGCGATAAATTTGCGATTTACGATGCAGTTTACTGGTTTGTTCATCGAGATGCTGCACTGCGCCTTCCAAGTGTTGAAGGCGCAGACGGTTTTCGGTCAATAACGACACATACAAAATCTCGTACAGTACCGCTAAAACATACTGTTCTAACAATGCGGAGAAAAATAGCGGCGGCGGTAGATTAAGTATTGGATGCTCAGTCTGTGCTGGATGCAGTGCAGCCGATGGAAAAGGCGGTAAAATTTGCCGCTGTTGGATTTGATTATTGTCGAAGTCATGATAAACCACAACCAACACTTGTTCATGTGCTAGTTTGCCAAGTTGATCCAGCAATTGTTCCAGCAATGACGGCACTTCCTCTTCAGCATTCGCGCCGATGAATGACGCAATCACTTGATACGGATACGCTTCCACCCGTCCAATTAGTCGGCTGCCGATAGCAATAATGCTCGCACAAGGTCGATCAATAAGGCTATCAAGCAATTTTTCATTAAAATCACCGCAAAAGCCGCGCTCTGAACCAACAACAATATAGACGGGCGGTCGATGGTCTTGATGACTCACAAAGTCTGGATACGTTGCCAGAAATGCTACTGCACTGTCTTCAATATGCGTGACCACCCGCGTTTGCCATTGTTGTAAGCGCGTCAACTTATGCACCGTCATCAACGCCAGATTTTTCATGGCGTTTAAAATACTGCGTATTTCCTCAAGTTGGTTGATATGCAGTTGTAATTCGCGGCTTTGGCTCATTCGGTTAAACACTCATGCAGAACGGGTAACCAGTGTTCACTTGGGGTATCAAGCGTCAAGCTGGTATTGCTAATACCTTGGGCAATGCGTTCTAATGTCTGAGGAATAGCTTGCAACTCGATAGCATTAAGTAATCCATTGTTAAACGCCAGCAACCAAGCGAGTTGAAATAAACTAGGCAACGGCGTGAGTCGGTCTTGTTTAAGCAATTCGCGTAATAAACGTCCGCGCTGAATACGTTGCTCCATGGTCGCCTCAAGGCGTTGCCCAAAACGCGTAAAGGCTTCCAATTCCAAAAACTGCAAATAATCCAATTTCATTTGTCCTGCTTGTTGGCTAATACTAGAATGCTGTGCCTTGCCGCCGATACGTGACACTGATTTAGCAATATCAATAGCGGGGCGGAAACCTGAGGTAAACAGCGTACTATCCAGATAAATTTGCCCGTCGGTAATGGAAATCAAATTAGTCGGAATATAAGCGGCAATTTCACCTTGTTGGGTTTCGACTATCGGCAAAGCAGTCATACTACCGCCACCATTGTCAGCGTTGTAATGCGTGGAACGTTCTAGCAATCGAGAATGTATAAAAAAAATATCCCCTGGATAAGCTTCACGACCAGGCGGACGGCGTAATAACAACGACAATTCTCGATAAGTCCGCGCATGAGTCGATAAATCATCGTAAATCACCAGCGTATCGCGTCCTTTAGCCATCCAATATTCTGCCAATGCACAACCTGAAAACGGTGCGACATATTGCAAACCCGCTAACGCGCTAGCCTCGGCAACCACGCACACCGTGTAAGCCATTGCATCATGCTGTTTAAGCGTTTCAATAGTACTCACTACCGCTGAACGCTTTTGACCAATCAACACATAAATGCAGATAACATTCTTGTCCTGTTGATTGATGACGGTATCCAGCGCAATCGAACTACGCCCCAAACCTTCATCACCGATAATAAGCTGGCGTTGACCTTTACCGATTGGAATCAAGCTGTCGATAATTTTGATACCCGTATAAAGCGGCTCATGAACAAAATCGCGGGCGATAATGGCGGGGGAATTCTTTTCCAGATTTTCGCGTCCTGTGTGTATCGGTGCGGCAAGTCCATCAAGTGGCATACCCAGCGGATCTATCACTCGCCCTAAAAATTCATCACCCACAGGCACACTGAGCGGATGACGGGCATGACGCACCGTTGTTCCCGCCGTGAGATTCTCCGTTTCGTACAGCAAAATCGCGCCGATATGGTCGGCGTTCAAATCGAACACCATGCCACGACTGCCATCGGCGAAAATCAACACATCCTCAATTGCCGCCGACGGCAAGCCTTTAATCCAAGAAATACCATCACCGACCGATACCACTATGCCTTGCTCTTCAATCCGTAACGCGAGTTGATAGCGGCTCAACCAATCCATTTGTTGGTTTAATAAATCGAATGCGTTATTCAAAATCATGGGCTAATCTTAGTTCCTATTGCTTGTAACACCCTTATACTATGACAATAAACTATGCGAAACAAAAGGAAATGATTAATGGCTAAAACACTGCAAAAAAACCTTACGGAAATCCGTTGCCTCATTCAGCAATTTGATTTTAAAGCGTTGTTTAATTTACTGGGTTGGTCAAATCCGCTGGATAATCGCATAACCCCCGTTACGGTTAATCATGCCGCGTTGAGCTATCGGCATATTGCTGAATTATCGGGCGTAGTCGTTTTAGAAATCAGCCATACCACTATACCCGACAGCAAAACCCGCCTCGCTCTGCATGATGACATCAGCCGCAAACATCATGAACATTTATTAATTTTTGTCGATGCTGACAAAACCCAAAGCCTATGGTCATGGTTAAAACGCGATGGTAAAAAAAATTTGCCGCGCAGTCACAGCTATTTCAGCGGACAATCGGGCGATTTATTACTGTCAAAAATCGTCAATATGGCGGTGGATTTTGCTGATTTTGATGATAACGGCACTGTCGCGCTGGTTGATGTCACTGAGCGATTGCGTAATGCCTTAGACATTGAACCCATCACCAAAAAATTCTTTAAAGATTTTGAACAAAAACACAGCGATTTTGTTGAGCAAATAACAGGCATTCCCAACGAAAAAAACCGCGCTTGGTATGCGTCAGTGTTATTACATCGTCTCATGTTTATTTGGTTTTTACAGAAAAAAGCCTTTATCAACAAAGGCGATTTAAATTATTTAAGCAATAAACTGAACGACTTTCAAAGCACCCTAAAAATAGATTGCTATTACCGCGAATTTTTACTGCCCTTATTCTTTCAAGGCTTTGCCAAACCGAAAAATGAACGCAGCGCAGAAACTAATCAGTTATTAGGCGATATTCATTATTTAAACGGCGGATTATTTTTACCGCATAAAATCGAAGAGCAATATAAAGAGCAAATTCAAGTTAGCGACCAAGCCTTTACTGATTTATTCGCCTTATTTAATCAATATTCATGGAATTTAAACGACACCATCGGCGGCAATGACGATGAAATAAACCCCGATGTATTAGGCTATATCTTTGAAAAATACATCAACCAAAAAGCCTTTGGCGCGTATTATACCCGCCCTGAAATTACCGATTATTTATGTGAACGCACCATATCAAAATTAATACTTGACCGTATTAACAGCCCCTACGACTGTCAGTCCTTAAAGGACTGCCAGTCGTTAGAATTACCCACATGGCACTTTAAAGACCTGCCCGACTTATTATTTAAACTCGACGCGCCCCTATGCAATAAATTACTACGCGACATATTACCCAGTTTAAGTTTATTAGACCCTGCGTGTGGTTCGGGTGCGTTTTTAGTCGCGGCAATGAAAACACTGATTGCCATTTATGCCGCGATTATCAGTAAAATAAAAACCCTGCATGATGACGGCTTAAACAATTGGTTAAAAGAAACTGAAACAGCGCACCCCAGTATTGATTATTTTATTAAAAAAGAAATCATCAAAAATAATTTATACGGCGTGGACATCATGCCAGAAGCCACTGAGATTGCTAAATTGCGTTTATTTTTAGCCTTGGTTTCATCAGCACGAAATGTGAACGAGTTAGAGCCATTACCGAATATTGATTTTAATATCATGGCAGGTAATTCCTTGATTGGTTTATTAACCATTGAGGGCGAAAAATTTAATTCATTAGGGCAAGCCGATATATTTAGTAGTAATGAAGCGAAAACGTACACGCAAATTTTAAATGAAAAAAACCGACTGTGTGCCAATTATAAAGACGCGCAAAGTTACAGCCAGAATTTAGTATTATTGCGTGATGGTATTTCAGAGATTAAAACAAAAGCCTATCGCAAGTTAAATGAATTATTATTGGCTGAATTTGAACGCTTGCAAATTAAATACGAACAAGCGGTATGGGATACGGCAAAAAACAAAGAAGGTAAACCGATAAAACGCGCGTTAACACTTGCCGATATTGAAGCTTTGCAGCCGTTTCATTGGGGGTATGAATTTGATAGTATTTTTGGGCGTGGTGGGTTTGATGCGATTATTACTAATCCGCCGTGGGAAGTATTTAAACCGCAAGCCAAAGAATTTTTTAATGAATATTCCGATATAGTCAGTAAAAATAAAATGACTATTAAAGAATTTGAAAAAGAACAAGCGAGTTTATTAAATAATGACGACGTAAAAAGCGCGTGGCTGGCGTATTTAAGCCGCTTTCCTTATGTCAGTTTATATTTTCGCAGTTGTTCACAGTTTCCTTATCAAACCGCTGTGGTCAATGGTAAAAGAACGGGGTCGGATGTTAATTTGTATAAATTATTTACTGAGCAGTGCTTTAATTTATTACGCGATAATGGACAATGCGGCGTTATTATCCCTAGTGGTATTTATAGCGATTTAGGCGCGACGGGTTTAAGAACGCTATTATTTAATAAAACTAAAATTGATACTTTGTTTGGACTGAGTAATGAAAGATTTATTTTTGAAGAAGTAGACCATCGTTTCAAGTTTTGTATTTTTACCTATAAAAAAGGCGAATACACCGATAATTTTAATGCGGTGTTTAGAATTGACCCGCGTGTAGCGATAGCAAAAGATAAATTGGAAAGTTTTTTACATGATACGGAAATACAAGTTCAATTAAAAACCGATTTAATTAAAAAACTGTCGCCTGATTCGCATTCGGTTATGGAATTTAAAAGTGCGTTAGATGTGCAGATTGCGGAGAAAATGTTGGCGTTTCCGTTATTAGGTGAAAAGCTGGAAAATACTTGGAATTTAGTGTTAAGTAATGAATTTCACATGACTAATGACAGTTATTTATTTAAAACCGAAAATTCAGCAGGTCGTTTGCCGTTATATGAAGGAAAAATGATTCATCAATTTGAACATTTATTTGCTGAACCGCGTTATTGGGTTGATGAATCAGAAGGTAGAAAATCGGTTTTAGGTAGAAATGAAGACGAAGGACAAATATTAAATTATCAAAAATATCGGTTGGCTTATCGTTCAATTGGTAGAAATACAGATATAAGAACAATGATTGCAACTATTGTTCCATCTTGCTTTGCGGGAAATTCTATCAATATATCCAAGTCATCAGATAATTACAGTTTATTAATATGTGTTGCTTTTCTTAATTCATTTGCGATGGATTGGCTTTTAAGACATAAAGTTTCAGCTAATGTTAATATGTTTTATGTTTATCAATTACCCATTCCCCGCCTAACCGAACAACACCCGCAGTTTAAAGCCATCGTAGAACGAGCGGCGGCGTTAATCTGCACCACACCCGATTATGATGATTTACGCGCCGAGTTAGACCTCCGAGGTTTTAAAAACCTCGGAGGTCTTGAAAATAGCAAAGGTCTGGAAAACCGCGCCCAACTTCGCGCTGAATTAGATGCCATTATCGCCCACCTATACGGCTTAAGCGAAAGCGAATTTACTCATATCTTAAGCGCGTTCCCAATAGTCAAAGACGACATAAAACAAGCCGCATTAACAGAATTTAGAAAATTAACCCAGTAGAAAAGATTATGAAAATTTACACTGCCATCGTTGAACGCTGTATCGAAACGGGCTTATATGTCGGTTTTGTCCCTGGATTTACAGGCGCACATAGCCAAGCCGAAAGTTTGGATGAATTAAATAAAAATCTGCAAGAAGTGATAGAAATGTTACTTGAAGAAGGTCAACCCATTTTAGAAAGTCAATTCATTGGCATTCAAAATATCGCAGTGGCTTAGAATATTTAATCGCTCCAGCGTTGGAATGCTTGAGTGGAATAATAATTTTTAATTTTGAGGAAAATAATAATGGATGCTCTAACTTTTAGTTATGCACAGCAAAACCTCGCTGATCTTATGCAAGCCGTCAATGACGACCACGCGCCTGTTATTGTCACCTATGACAAGGCAAAACCCGTAGTGATTATGTCGCTTGAAGATTACCAAAGCATTGAAGAAACTGCCTATTTATTAAGAAACGTAACGGGAGCGCGACGATTAATCGAATCCATTGAAGAATTACGCGCAGGTAATGGTATAGAAAGAGAGCTTTTAAATGATGATTAAATTTTCCAGCAAAGGCTGGGAAGATTATCTTTATTGGCAGGCAACAGACCGCGCTATGCTAAAGCGTATCAATATGTTGATTAAAGAAATAGAACGCGAGCCATTTAGCGGCAAAGGAAAGCCTGAACCGTTAAAGCATCAATTATCAGGGTTTTGGTCGCGGCGTATTGATGTGCAGCATCGTTTAGTTTATGCCTATGAAGCGGATACCGTATTAATCGCCCAATGCCGAGACCATTATTAAAACGCCGTCATGCCAACTATTTACGACAACATTGAAAACCAACTTGCCAGCGCGTTAAAAGAGTCGTTTGCTTTAGCGTATAAAGCCGATATTTGTGTGGGTTATTTTAATTTACGCGGTTGGAATCAGTTGGCGGGTTATGTGGATACTTTTAGCGGTGGCGAAGATAATCAATGCCGTTTGATTGTTGGTATGCAAACGCAACCACAGGAATTAATCCAACGATATTATAGCCATACTGATAATACCATTGACCATAAAACGGCTTTGTTATTAAAACGCCAATTAGCCGAAGAGTTTAGAAGTCAATTAACACTGGGTATTCCTAGCAGTAATGATGAGAAAACCTTAAATCAACTCGCACAACAATTAAAAGATGAAAAATTAGTCGTAAAGTTATTTGTCGAATACTCGCTACACGCAAAATTATATTTAATTCATCGTTTGGATAAATTTAATCCTGTGTTGAGTTATTTAGGCAGTAGTAATTTAACCTTGGCAGGTTTAGGCAAGCAAGGCGAATTGAATATTGATGTGCCTGATAAAGATGCCGCTGAAAAATTATGTGACTGGTTTAAAGACCGTTGGGAAACGCGCTATTGCTTGGATATTAGCGCGGAATTAATTGCTATTATTGAGGAAGGCTGGGCAAAGCCAAAACTGCCGTATTATATTTATTTAAAAATGGCGTATCACTTATCACAAGAGGCGCGAGCGGGTTTAACTGAATTTAAATTGCCAGTTATTTTCACTCAGGAGTTATTAGATTTTCAGCAAAAAGCGGTATTAATCGCGGCGGAGTATTTGAATAAACGCGGCGGGGTATTAATTGGTGATGTGGTGGGTTTAGGTAAAACTATGACCGCAACTGCATTGGCTAAATTATTTGAAGATGATTTTTATTTGGAAACGTTAATTATTTGTCCAAAAAATTTAACGGGTATGTGGGAGGATTATGTACATCGTTACCGTTTACACGCCAAAGTATTATCTATCAGTAAGGCTAAAGACTTACGCGATTTGCGCCGTTATCGCTTAGTGATTATTGATGAAAGTCATAATTTACGCAATAACGAAGGCAAGCATTATAAGATCATTGAAGAATATATTAAGCGTAATAACAGCAAAGTAATTTTGCTGTCTGCGACTCCTTATAATAAAGGTTATAAAGATTTAGCAGGGCAGTTAGGGTTGTTTATCGACGAGCAGCAAGATTTAGGTATTAGCCCTGAATGCTATATGAAACAAATCGGTGGTCAGCATGAGTTTACCGCTAAATATCAAGTATCACCGCGTTCGCTTGCCGCTTTTGCTAAAAGTGATTATGCCGATGATTGGCGTGAATTGATGCGTTTGTATTTGGTGCGCCGTACTCGTGGCTTTATTAAGAAAAATTACGCGCAAGAAGATACCGAAAAAAACCGCCATTATTTAACGTTTGCGAATGGTAGTCGGCTGTATTTTCCCGAACGGCACGCTAAAAAAGTTGAATATCCGTTTGATGAACACGATAAAACCGACCCTTATGCGTTGTTATATTCGGCAAAGGTGGTGGGCTTTATTGATAAGTTATTATTGCCGCGTTATGGGTTGGGTGAGTATTTACTGGAACAGCCGCCGCGCTTACCCAGCGGCGATGAGCAGAAAATTATTGAAAATCTAACCCGTTCTGGGCAACGCTTAAAAGGCTTTGCAAGAACCAATTTATTTAAGCGTTTAGAAAGCGGCGGTCATGCGTTTTTGTTGTCGCTGTATCGGCATATCATGCGTAATTATGTTTATATTTACGCGCTACAAAATAATTTAGAAATTCCTATTGGTCAGCAGGAAAGTCGTTTATTGGATAGTTTGCTCAGTGACGATGATACCGAGCAGGGCGCGGCGGGTGATTTTAACTTTCATGGGGATACTAAAAAATACATTGAGGATGCTAAAAATATTTATCAGTCGTTAGAACGCGCTAAATTCACTTGGATAGGCAGTGATTTGTTTAAAAAATCCTTGAAAGCGGCTTTAACGGAAGACAGTGTTAATCTCAATCAAATTTTAAAACTTACTCCAACGTGGCAAGCCGATAAAGACCGTAAATTACAAGCCTTGTATGAGTTAGTAACGGTTAAACATTCGACGGAAAAATTGCTGATTTTTACCCAATTTTCAGATACCGCGCAGTATTTAGCACAGCAATTAATGTTAAAAGGTGTCGAAAGTATTGCTTGCGTGACAGGGCAGCATGAAAATCCTACGGTAATCGCGCAACGCTTTAGTCCAAAAAGTAATGACAAAAACATTGCCGAAACAGACGAAATCCGCGTGTTAATTACGACCGATGTATTAAGCGAAGGGCAGAATTTGCAAGATGCCCATATTGTGGTGAATTATGATTTGCCTTGGGCAATTATTCGTTTGATTCAACGTGCTGGGCGTGTGGATCGTATCGGACAACAAGCGGACAGTATTTTGTGTTATTCATTTTTACCCGAAGAAGGCATAGAAAACATTATCGCTTTGCGCGACCGTTTAATGCAGCGCATTGAACAAAATGCCGATGTTATGGGCAGCGATGAACGCTTTTTTGAAGGCGACCCTGTCAGCATTCATGATTTATACAGCGAAAATTCCAGTATTTTGGAAGAGCAAGATGATGAAGAGGTGGATTTGTCATCTTACTCATTTCAAATCTGGAAAAATGCCACCGATGCTAATCCTGCCTTAAAAACCATCATTCCAAATTTACCCAATGTGGTTTATAGCAGCAAAGCCAGTGAGCAAAAAAATCAAGCGGGCGTAATTGTGTATGCCAAAACACCGTTAAATAATGATGTGCTGACATGGTTGAATGATAAAGGCGACATGATTACGCAATCGCAATTCACCATTCTTAAGGCGGCAGCTTGTAGTTTAGAGACACCGATAATTCCCCGCGTTGATCACCATCATGAGCTAGTCGCACAAGCGATAGGGCATATCAAAGAAGCCGACCCCAAAATAGGCGGGCAGTTAGGCAAAGCGAACGGAGCGCGATACCAAGTCTATCAACGTTTAAATCGACACTATGCGTTAAATAAAAACAGTTTATTTGAAAACCAAGAGCTAAAAAAAGCCATTGATGAACTGTATCAATACCCATTACAGGAATATGCCAAAGACGTGATTAGTCGGCAATTAAAATTAAGTCTTGATGATGAGGCGTTATCTGAATTAGTGCTGGGGCTACGCGAGGAAAACAAGTGTTGCCAAATAGAAATAAAACTATCTGACAATCAAGAGCCTAGCGTTATTTGTTCACTAGGGATTGTTTTCACTGACAATCAAGTTTAGAAAAATGCAGCGGTGATGATTGGTAAACACAACAGCGTACAAACTTAAGTGGGTATCTAATAAATCATAACAGCTATTCAAAATCATGAGCGAGTTCCGCAAAACCGCTCAGTTCCTGTTGCAGATTGGCTTGTAACACCCATGCTCCAATATCTATACGCACACCCGCAATCAATGCCGCATCTTGCTGATATTGAAAAGACAACGACTGTGAAATCAGCGCGGTAAAACCTGCTTCTAATTGCTGTTGCAAAACGGGAGTAATGGGATACGCGGTAGTGATTTGAATGTTGACGGCTTGTTGGTTTGCCTTCAATTGTAAGCACAACTGATTCGCTTCGGGTAAGGTTCTCAACTGCTCAAGCAGCAAATTAATTAAATGGGCTTCCAGTTCAGGACTGGCAGTTTGTTGTAGTAATAATCCCGCAAAACGCGCCCCATTTTTTAATGCCAGTTGCTCAGCGTGTTGTTGCAATTCTTGTTGTTGACGGTTTAAAGTCACCGCGTGTTTTTGTCGCTCCGCTGCCAATTCGTGCTGGAGTTTATCCAACTGCACACTACGCTCAGCGTCCATTTGCTGATGCAAAGCAAGCAAAGCTGTTTGTTTTTCCTGTTCCCACAGCTTTTGCCGATTTTCATAAAGTTCGCGCTGTTGTTCCGCTTCTAACTTTACCGATTGCGCTTCAGCCAGCGACTGTTCGATGTGTTGTTTACGCTTGGCAATGCTGTCCAGCAACGGCTTATAAAATAGCCGTTGTAAAATCCAGATTAACACCAAAAAATTGATGATTTCCAGAATAAAAGTTGAGATGTTAAATTCCATGTGCGGCTTATTTAATGATGTATTCAAGCAGCGGATTTTTAAATAAAACAATCAAGATAATCACCAGACAGTAAATCGCCAATGATTCAATCATCGCTAAACCGATAAATAAGGTGCGCATAATCGAACGTTCGGATTCAGGTTGTCTTGCCAATGCCTCCAACGCACTGGTAATCGCCTTGCCCATTGCCAACGCAGGCATCATCACGCCCAAGGCAATGCCAATCACAGCCGCGACACTAGAACCTAAAACGATTAATGCAATATCACTCATAAATGACTCCTGTGAATTGTTGGGATTTTCTGCCTTACACGTTAAAAAGATTAGAGCATTTTTTTCTAGCTGCGGTCGGTGCATAGATAAAGTCATTATATTCAACAAGTTCATTTCCAGTCGTGTCGTAAAGTTTTTCTTTTTCCATTGCCCAACGTTTTTCAAAATAATCAACAAACAGGTCGGCTATATTCCAATGATCTGATTCAAACGAAGTCAGATTGTTAAGTTTAAGTTCTGTTTCCCAATGCAGATAAGGCATTTTTGAAACAGGTTCGCTCAAATAATAGCTGTTATAAACGTCCACTTTCTTGGATTCATTATGGATAATAATAAACAGCGGAATACAGGGTAAGCCGTCGTAGACAAAAACGCCCAACGAACCAGTAATCGTTTCGTCTATGCGACTAATCACATCTTCCAGTGAAATTTTAAATAATTTGGAGTATTCACTGAATTCGTGTGGATTAAATCCAGTTGTTTCTGTTGCACGCAATTCACCGATGCGACAATCGGCTTTTAAAATCAGCATTCTGAAATGTACGCCATTTTTTATTGCATTTTCCAGCTCTCGTGATTTGTTTTTAAATCTAGGATCGAAGGTAATAAGCCAATAGACAGAATCGCCTGATTTTAACCCTTGCATTATTTGGCTGAAATCGAATTCTTTATTGGTAATGCCAGAAAATCCTCTTTTAATGGAATTCAGCAAAATACCATCGACGTACTTGGCAAGCGTCTCACGCAAACTGATTTCGGACTCTTTATGTTCTTCAGCCGCAATAAACCAGTGATGAAAATAACCGACTGATATGATAACGGAGACGAACAAACCAAATTCCGAAATAATTTTGAACATCCATTCATGTTCCTGATAAGCAGGATTATGTGCCAGCTCTTCAAAAAGCTTATAAACAGTAAATCCGCCGAAAATCAGCACCAAGACTAAAAGCCATTTGAGTTTTTTGGTGGTGTTGAGCATGGGTGGCACCTATTGTTGTCAGGGTAAGTATTGTGTGCTGGTCATGCGTCGCAAAATGAATCAGCAAGTTTCCTCGTTCCCACGCGGCGCGATGGGAACGAGAGCATTTAAGTATTTTCCATATCCACAACATAACTACCACATTGCGCCGCACCATTCAGTTTAGCGCGTTTAAACAACGCTGCTTGAGCCACTGCAACATTCTCAGACTTTCCTGCCCAACTCTGCATGACAGGTTGTTGTAAGGCGCGGGCATAAGAAAAACTCAATAGCCAAGGCGCGTTTCCTGCTAGCGCATTGATGGCATTCAAATTAGCAGTTGCTTCCTCTGGCGTTTGTCCGCCAGACAAAAAATTAATACTCGGTACCGCCGCAGGTACAGTGCGTCTTAATTCCTTTAAGGTTTTCTCGGCGATTTCTTCGGCTGTGGCTTTAACAGGATGGTCTTTGCCCTGAATCACCATGCTGGGTTTAAGCAGCATACATTCAAAGATTACGCCATGACGATACAAAGCGTGAAACACCGCGTGTTGTACCGCTTCAATCACTTCATAACAGCGATCTATACTGTGGTCGCCATCAAGTAATACTTCGGGTTCAACAATCGGTACGATACCCACAGACTGACAAATCGCCGCATAACGCGCCAAGGTTTCGGCATTGGCTTTTATACCTAACGCTGTCGGATTCGTCGCGCTGATGTTATAAACTTCACGCCATTTTGCAAAGCGTGCGCCTTGTTGTTTATAGCCTGCCAATCTGTCCGCCAAACCGTCCAAGCCTTGTGTGATATTATCGCCCGTTGCTCCAGCTAACGGCAGAAAACCTTTATCGACTTTAATGCCCACCACTATGCCTTGTTGCGCAGCAAGTTGTGGTAGCGGTATGTCAGCGTCAGTGGTTTGCGTTAAGGTTTCTTCAAATAAAATAACCCCGCTAATGTAATCGCCAAGCTGCGGTGTCGCCAGTAGTAACGAACGGTAAGCCCGCCGATTTTCCTCGGTCGGTTCAACATTAATGGCTTTGAAACGTTTAATAATGGTTGGACTGCTTTCGTCTGCGGCAAGTATGCCTTTTCCTTTGACGACAAGATCAGAAATTGTGGACTGTAATTCATCTTGAGTGTTCATAGAATTTCCCCCATTAACGACAGTGTGTTATTGAAAACTACGAGCGTGAATCTAGCATAATTTAGAGTGTGGTATGAATAGTTTTTACAGCGGTGCTAACGATAAAAACGTGTAGGCTAGGATGAGGAACGAACCCCAGCAAGCGATGAGGCAATGCATAGAGTCAATACAACCAACCTTAGATTGGATAATTATGTGTGATTGATGAGTAGCGAGTATCTGAAAATGTTGGGGTTCGCTTGAGGCTCACCCCAACGTACATGGTGATGATTTTTCATATTTGCAGTGAGTAGGCTATAGTTGATAACACCGAATCAGCCTATCCATCACAGAAGGAAAAACCATGACGATAACCTGTCCAAAATGCAATCACACCGCCAATGATACCGATGAATACGGCGCACCTGTCACCAGTTGCCCTAAATGTGGAATTATTTATGCCTGGTATAATCCAAACGGTGTGAGACCTGATACAAAAATAACTAAACAACCACCAGCTAAAAGCTGGTGGGTTTGAGTTACGGACTGGAAGTCCAGATACGCGTCGGCTAAACGACGCGTCTTATGGTGGCTCCATCTTGAATTCATCGTTCGGATTTGGCTCAAAATTATGTTCCAAATACTGCTTAATCATCTCTTCCGTCTTCTAGAAATA
>DFWO01000109.1:0-200 GCA_002380945.1 Methylococcaceae bacterium UBA4132
GGAGATGTTGAACAGGTTCTTAGTCAGTGCGTATTTAGTTCAAGCATTGTCGTGCAGTTTTTCATAAACTCATCAATAGCCTGCCATGTGCCAGCAATATTTCCTATCAAAATACCGTGCTGCGTAGAATCAATCAGCTTTAGTTGTTTGTTGGCATGGGTAATGGTATCCATAATTTTATAAGCACTTTTTACTGACAC
>DFWO01000109.1:515-4149 GCA_002380945.1 Methylococcaceae bacterium UBA4132
TCATTAATCAACCGCCTTAATTCGTATAGGCTTTTAATAGGGATATGGCGGTAATTAATGTGCGGATGTTCTTGGTCATTGTCAATAAAGGCTTTAACGCCTTGGTAGGCTGAAACCCAATCTACTAACTGATTAGCACCGTGTAATAAAGACACTAGCATGAAGCTAGGGTTAGTAAATTTAATGGGAACGGCAATCGCAGTAGTGCCGATAATTTCCGCATGATTTTCTGCGGCTAGTTTAAGACCCAACGCGCCACCTGTCGAAAATCCAGTTACAAAAATACGCGGCGTATAGGCTTTGAGCATAGTAAAGCCGCGCTGTACTGAAACATACCAATCTTCGTAGGTTTTTTCACGCAGCGCGTAAGGGGATGAACCGTGACCTGTTAAGCGTATGCCTAGCACGATGTAGCCTTGTTGTGAAAGATAGTCACCGTAGCTTTTCAATTCAGCAGGACTTGCTAATAATCCGTGTATCAATAATACGCCCATGCCGTTAGATTCTGTCGGTTGCAGAAAAAAAGGTGCAGGGTCAGCAGTCGCAGTTTCTTGGCTATTAATGTCAGCAAAACGTGCTTTTCTATACGCATGTTGTTCCCAGCCTAAATCACGGCATTCATCATCAAAATACCAATCAGCTAGTTGTTTTGCGTCCAGTTGTTCGCATTCTCTCAATGCCGAAATCACTGCATCACGCACCGCTGTGATGGGTTTCACTTCGTTGTTATAGACGGCAATAGGGTTTTCTAGGCGAATTTGATCGAAGTTAAATTCTTGTAACAATTTGGGTAAAAAATGATAGCAACAAGCCTCTTCTTTCATTAGTTCAGCGTGTTTAGCAATACAAATAAATTGCTCAAAACGTTTGTTAGTACCTGAGGTTAAGTCACTGTATTCATAAGGATTAAGTAAACTACGATGTAGATGAATGCGAGTATTGGATTGTAAGCGTTTGACGGCGATATAAAGGCTATCGTAAAAAGCTTGATGTGTAATGGAGGTCTGCCCATTTTCCAAACAATACATAATCAGTGTCGCCGCTAGATGACTTAAGTTTACGGTGACGTTAGCATAGATTTCTTGCATGAATTGATTGCGCGTGGCATCTGCAGTTTTTTTAAAATACGCACCCAGTAATTTTTGTTGCCAATTTTTTGGTGCCAAATGCAGGGCAAAAACCTCATCTAAATTTTTAAATTCTGAGGCAACCAATTCCAGCAAGTAACGATTCCACCAATGCCAAACAGATTGAGGGTCTATTGCTTGCCCCATACGAATATCCATATCGGTATTTTTTAGCATGATATTACCTTCCACTAATAATTCTTCGGTTTGACGAAAACTTAGGTTATTAGCGAATAGTTCAACACCTGTCAGTAATAAATTGTCGGTGGTGCGAATTGGATAAAAGGTGATATTAGCAGGAACAATCAGTGTGGGCTTGAGTGCGGATAGTAGTAGTTCATCAAGGCTATTTAGCTGTAATTCTTCTTTCCAGCGTACTAATTGGGTATGATTTCTAGCTGCATAGGTATTGCGAACCGTGGCTTTAAATGCCTCTATGCCTTGAGCAAGCACTGCCGCGCCTGTGTGTTGTTTGCGTCTATCACCTGTGATGCGTGAATAGATATTGTAATGCCCTTGATTGTCCATAACGCGGCGATCTTTGACCATTCCACCTTCTGGAAAGATAATAATTTTACGACCGCGTAATACTTGTGCGGCAAGCAAAGGAAATAAGCGTTGGTGGTTATGCGGAAAAACGCCGACGGTTTTTAAGTATCTCGATAAAACCGTATCTTCTTTAAAAAACTCACCCGAAGCAATCGCGCAACTGTACGCGCCCGTTTTTTCAAAGATTAAAAATTGTGGAATAAAGGTTTCAAAGCGGGAAAAATGATTGAATAAAAAAATATCGCCTTGTTGTACTTGAGTGTCAGCATGAAGCTTCATTTTGACACTCAACATTTTTTTGACCGTACTAAATGCCTTAACCGACCGCTCATAGAGTCGAGTATCTATATCGCTCCAGTTATCGGGATAAGGGCGGTTAGGCATAAGGCATTATTTTTTCTCTTCAGGTGCAGAAAGTTCCAGCAAATGTTTAGAGTTATTAATAACAGGAGCTGAACCTGTGTTGTTAGTGGTGGGCATGGCAGCATTATTAAATGTATTGGTCGCGCCTGCGGGTGTAGTGCCGTTGGTTTTACTGGCTGGGCTATTGGTAGTTGAGGCTTCTTCTTCCTCTAGGTCAACATCATTATTAGGTGGATTGCCGTCATGAATCAAGTATTCACGGTGCTGTTTATAGGCGTTTTTGATGAAATCATAGCGATCAATCGAGCCTTCATTAACTACTTTTTCAGTTGTCATCAAGTCTGCACGAGTATCAGTGACATCCAATGCTTTAGAGCTACCTGTAGCCACACTGCCTGCAAAACCTCCAAATGCCGAGACGTAAGTTAATGGGTTTAATAAGGCATCACCAATTAAACCGACAAAATCTCTAGGTGAGCTAGGACCCACGAACGGTAGTACTAAATAAGGTCCTGCTGGAACACCCCAAAACCCTAAAGTTTGCCCAAAATCTTCGTTATGTTTCGGTAAGTCCACCATTTTTGCTACATCAAATACGCCTGCAACGCCTGCGGTAGTATTAATGACAAAACGACTTAAATCCATGCCACCTTGTAGAAATTTAAGTTGAAATAAATCGTTGACAGTGACACCTATGTCGTTAAGGTTACTGAAAAAATTCGTCACGCCTTCATCAACAGCGTCAGGCGTTACAGCAACATAACCTTTAGCGACAGGTTTTAAAATTGCTTTATCAACATTATCGTTGAATGACTGTGTACCACGATTCCAGCCTTGCCAAATATCATCGGTATCAGAACCTTTTGTGGTTGTGGCACATCCTCCGAGTGCAATTGAAATAGCCAAGCTAGTCAATGATAGAGTTTTATTAATGGTAATTTTCTGGGTAATCATTATCTGGCTCTTTTTTGCTCTGTGTGTTGAGGTTATCGTTATTAGAATCTGATTATACAATAGTCAATTAATAGTTGTGATAGCTTGTTGATGTAACTATGAAGATGACTTGGATTTATGATTCATAATTTCGCTTTTCGCTAAATATAGCGAAGCGGTAAAGCAGCAAGCGATGCCACATTATCTGGAGGGATGGTGATTTCGTACAATTGGGCGTAATTGAAACTGCTCTCATGTAGAGGTTTACAATTGACTAAAAGCGAAGCTTAAAAAAGCTGAGTTAAAGTCATCTGAAGCAGGCATTGAGGCTGAATTAGACCAACAATGGTCTTATGTAGGCAATAAATCGATGTGGTATGCTGTTAATTATGCGACCAATACCATCCTTGCTGATGTCTTTGGAAAACTCAACGTATTTTTAGTATTACCCGCTTCTATACTGACAACCATAGGTATCCACACATGTTCCCACGCTCCAAAAAGCATAAATATCGAACTTAAACTGTTTAAAGTGGTAGAGACAATAATAGTCTAACCTGAGTTCGACATAAGAAACTAAGCATTACCGTCATTCTGGTATGGATTGCCAGAATCTAGGACACATGGATGTGTTAAAATCTCACCATCTATAGCTTCTGGAT
>DFWO01000098.1 GCA_002380945.1 Methylococcaceae bacterium UBA4132
GGTTTGGAGAGATACAAGGGTGGATTAGCGATAGCGTAATCTACCGAATGATAATCACATACGGCGCAATACGCTATCGCTATTGCACCCTACTCACTAATTACAAGTTAGGAATTCAATTGCAACTAGAGCAGTTTAGAGAAAATGACATTGGAACGCATAGCGTGTGGATTCCAAAGTTAGGTAATGATTCCGAGTCAATGACTCCGTTAACATACCCGCAGTTTACCCATCTCGCCTTTTACAATAGCGCACAGCAGATTGAGCAACTTGAGTTCTCAAGTTCACATATTCAACAAGGTACATCGGTACAAACATCGGTTGGATTGTGGTTCATATCCATCGAGGCTTATATAAATTCAATATTAAGAATCGCCTGCTTAGTAACTGGAAAATCATTCAATAAATTCAAAGGAAACGATTTAGGCTCTCGAATTACAACACTGTTTGAGATTCTTGATATTGACCGAAAACCATTCTATGCTGGCTCTTTTCAGAAGCTTGAGGAGTTTAAACGCTACAGAAATGAACTCTTCCACGATCGCATCAATGACAAACCATTGGACTTTCATAAGACTAGTTTTAGTGGAAATCCAATGTATGCAAACCAAGTCGATGTAATGCAAGCCAGCGTAATAGCTTTAGAAACCTATCAAGCATTTAGGTATGTCATTCCAAACATAGACCTCATGCCTCAAATAAGGGTCACTAAAGAAGATTCATTTTTTCATGCAGCAACAGATAATCTTTACACCGAAGTCTTGCGACCATATTTTGAAAGCGTACTTCTGAAGCACTCATTAACATCATCGGTAGTGCTTGACATAGCCGTAAATACGCTAGCGGAAAGTCAGATATTCGACAGCACAGAAATACATATAGGCGTAAAGGCTACTCAAGATGAGAAATTCAACTTCACGCCTTCAAAGGAGGAAACCAGCCTAGGGAGGACAATTTTCGAGAAAATGAGAAGCACAGTAACGTTTGATACAAGCAAAGAGTTCAAAATTGCTAATTACTATCGTGGTCGCATACCCAATCCCTCTGACTTATAGCCAAGTAAGGTGGGCATTGCCCACCAAACAACGTATGTCACTCCGAAAGGTGTGCGATGCACACCCTACCTCACGACTTATTCGTCAGCTTTTGGCTTAGCGCGTCTGGAAGTTGAACTCATGCGCTTTTTGCTTTTATCGGGCTTTTTTTCTCCGCCTTCTATCATTCTGCTACCGTCCATTTTGGATATGTTCAGTAACTGCCCTGCGACACGAATTTTTTTCAGTTCTTGTAACAGTTCTTTGGGCATACCAGCGGGTAGTTCAACGGTGCTGAATGTATCGGAAATTTTGATTCTAGCAATATGATCGCCATCAATGCCTGTTTCGTTGGCAATGGCACCAACAATATTACCTGGTTTAACGCCGTGGGCGTGTCCGACTTCGATACGGAAGGTTTCCATTTCTATGTCGTTACCAAAGCTACGTCTGGGTTTGCGTTCTCTGTCGCCACGTTCACCTCTGTCGCCTCTATCGCGTGATGGTCTGTCATCACGGTCACGACGTGGACTATCTTCACGACTGTCTTTGACTTTTTTCGGAGGCTGCATTAATAAAGGTGTTTCACCTTGGACTAATTTGGCTAACGCTGCCGCAATTTCTAAGGCACTGACATTGTGTTCTTGTTGATACTGTTCCAGCAGTTGACTAAAGAAGCTGAGTTCTTCTGCTGCGAGTGTGTCAGTGATGTTTTGTTTGAAGCGAGCAATACGTTTGTTGTTGATGACTTCAGTAGAAGGCAAGCCCATTTCTTCCACTTTTTGTTTGGTGGCTTTTTCGATATTGCCCAGTAATTTTCTTTCTCTGGGTGCAATAAATAAAATCGCATCACCTGTGCGACCTGCCCGACCTGTACGACCAATACGGTGTACATAAGATTCGGTGTCGTAAGGAATGTCGTAGTTGACGACATGGGTAATACGGTCAACGTCTAAACCACGCGCTGCTACGTCGGTTGCAATCAGAATATCCAGTTTGCCATTTTTTAAATGAGCAATACTGCGTTCGCGTAGGGCTTGTGACATATCACCATTAATCGCGGCGGCTGAATAACCGCGTGCTTCTAATTTTTCAGCCAGCTCTACGGTAGCGGTTTTGGTTCTGACGAAAATAATCATGCCGTCAAAGGTTTCGGCTTCTAGTATGCGGGTTAATGCGTCCAGTTTGTGTACGCCACTGACCACCCAAAAGCGTTGGCGAATATTTTCCGCAGACGCATTGGTAACTTTAATGGTGATTTGTTCGGGATTGTTCAGGTATTCATTGGCGATTTTACGAATCACTGAAGGCATGGTTGCCGAAAATAACGCAATTTGGCGTTGTTCGGGCAGTTGTTCTAATATCCATTCAACGTCATCAATAAAACCCATGCGTAACATTTCATCGGCTTCATCTAAAACTAACACGCTCAGTGAATCAAGGTTAAGTGTACCTTTACGCATGTGATCCATGACGCGACCAGGTGTACCAACCACAACATGTGCGCCACGTTTTAGTTGGCGTAATTGGGTGCTGTAATCTTGTCCACCGTAAATTGGCAGAACGTGAAAACCTTTTAAATGCGCGGCATAGCGTTGAAATGCTTCGGCAACTTGTATGGCTAATTCGCGTGTCGGCGCGAGGACTAATACTTGTGGGTCTTTTTGCTTTAAATCAATGCGTGACAAAATGGGTAA
>DFWO01000138.1 GCA_002380945.1 Methylococcaceae bacterium UBA4132
TAACCTTATGATGGAAAATAAATCTACGTTTTTTACTATTTATGGCTAATGCCTGCTGCAATCCTTTTGGTTCGGTCTTCACTGGCTTTTTCAATCTTGGAAAAAACGCGCAGAATATCTGTCGCGGAGATGATACCCAATAATTTATTGTCTTTATCAACTACGGGTAACGCGCCAATACGATTGTTTGCCATGACGGTTGCCGCTTCAGAGGCATAAGCATCGCGATGAA
Organism: Methylococcaceae bacterium UBA4132; assembly: GCA_002380945.1. Lineage (GTDB taxonomy): Bacteria > Pseudomonadota > Gammaproteobacteria > Methylococcales > Methylomonadaceae > UBA4132. The sequence goes on from DFWO01000138.1 coordinate 233, forward strand.
TGGTGATAACACCTCGATGCATGATGTTCTGCACTTTTTTGTGAACAACGTGCATTTCTGAGTCACCTTCGATGACATGAGAATTAGTTTTTGGTCCTAACACTTTATATAAATCTCGGTCAGACACAATACCAATGACTTTGCCTTTTTCAACCACGGGTAAATGACGAATTTTTTCGTAGTGAATAAGAAAAAACACTCGATCAATTAAATCGTGTTGTTCGACGGTAAATACTTTGGCGGTCATTAAATCTTCAACACGCATAAAAACTCCTAAAAACTTAAGTTAATTGAACAAGGATAGGGAAATAAACAACTTTTTACAAGAGATAAAATAGGTTGTGTTATAAAATGTCGTATCTGTGGTCATAAATTTTATTGTTATGACTTACTTAATATTAACTATTCAATAATCATAGCGACGCAACGGAGTCATTTTATGCGGATCATTTTGTTAGGAAGCCCTGGTTCGGGCAAAGGAACTCAAGCCCAGTTTATTACCCAAAAATACGCTATTCCGCAAATTTCAACAGGTGATATGTTGCGTACTGCGGTGCGTGAAGGGTCACCGCTGGGTGTTGAGGCCAAAAAAGTCATGGATGCAGGTGGCTTAGTGTCTGACGATATTATTTTAGGGTTGATTAAAGAGCGCATTACGCAGGCAGATTGCCAAAATGGCTTTTTATTAGACGGTTTTCCGCGCACGATTGCTCAGGCAGAAGGGCTGGAAAAAATGGGCGTTACTATTGATAACGTCATTGAAATCGTGGTCGCTGATGAAGAAATCGTTAAACGTATGGCGGGTAGACGAGTACACACGCAATCTGGTCGTACTTACCATACGCTATTTAATCCACCTAAAGTCGAAGGCATTGATGATGTCACAGGCGAAGCATTAATTTTGCGTGATGATGATAAAGAAGAAACCGTGCGTAAACGCTTAAGTGTTTATCATGAGCAGACTAAACCATTGGTTGGTTATTACTCTGCCGCTGGACAAGGTGTTAAATTTGCGTCTATTGAGGGTGTCGGTAGCGTGGCTGAAATTACCGCAAAAGTGTTTGCCATTCTGGGATAATTAGACATAATTGATAATCATCATTCCTACTTAATAAATATGGAGAACAATGTGACAAAACTGTATAACGTGGCTGTCGTTGGTGCAACTGGCGCAGTAGGCGAAGCCATGCTGTCTATCTTAGAAGAGCGTAACTTTCCAGTCGGTGAAGTGTACGCCTTAGCAAGTAGTAATTCTGTAGGCAAACGTATTCCATTCAAAGGTGGATCATTAAAAGTAGACGATTTGGCGACCTTTGATTTTTCTAAAGCGCAAATCGGTTTATTTTCTCCAGGTGCTGCCATTTCAGAAATTTATGCCCCGATTGCCGCCGCCGCAGGGTGTATCGTTATTGATAATACCTCACAGTTTCGCTATGACGATGATATTCCATTGGTTGTGCCTGAAGTAAATCCCGAAAAAATCGCCGATTATAAAAATCGCGGTATTATTGCTAATCCTAATTGCTCAACTATTCAAATGTTGGTTGCATTGAAACCTATTTATGATGTCGTTGGTATTACGCGTATTAACGTGTGTACTTATCAAGCGGTATCGGGTACAGGCAAAGACGCGATTGAAGAATTAGGTAAACAAACGGCTAATTTACTTAATCTACAGCCTATTGATGCAAGTGTTTATCCTAAACAAATTGCCTTTAATGTATTGCCGCAAATAGATGTCTTTATGGACAATGGCTATACTAAAGAAGAAATGAAAATGGTCTGGGAAACACAAAAAATTCTCGGTGATGACAGTATATTAGTTAATGCGACCGCTGTGCGTGTGCCTGTTTTCTATGGTCATTCTGAGGCAGTGCATATTGAAACGCGTGACAAAATCACTGCTGAAGCGGTCAAAGCCTTGCTTGAACAAGCCGAAGGTGTAACCGTCATTGATGAACGTGTTAATGGCAGTTATCCAACCGCAGTGACTGAATCCGCAGGTCACGATAACGTATTTGTTGGGCGTATTCGTGAAGATATATCACACCCTCAAGGAGTTGATTTATGGGTGGTTGGCGATAATGTTCGTAAAGGTGCAGCATTAAACAGCGTGCAAATTGCAGAAGTGCTGGTAAAAAAATACATCTAGGCTAAGCTTGTCTGTATATTTTACTGTTAGTGGTATGAGACTGTGGTAACTAGTGTGAAGGAGAGTGGTGTGCGCAATTTAACTAAAACTTTAGCGATACTATCGTTACTGACCCCAGTTGTCGGGTATCCGTTAGGGATCGGCGATTTTAAATTGCATTCGGCTCTAAATCAAAATCTTAATGCTGAAATTCCATTAACCCTGTCGGCGGGTGAAAATGCTGCTGACATTAAGGTGAGTTTGGCACCTGCGGCTAAATTTGATGAAGCGGGCGTGCCTTGGACTTACTTTTTATCGAAAATTCAATTTAAAACCGAAGTTGATTCCAAAGGCAGAGTGGTTATCAAGGTGACTTCAAAAGAAGCCTTGAAAGAGCCTTTTTTAAATTTATTGGTTGAAGTGAGTTGGCCAAAGGGAAATTTGTATCGTGAATTTACGGTACTTATTGATCCACCCTCAACATATAACAGCCCTGTCCCTATTGCTACTTCTACAGCCCCTAGCAAGCCGCCTGTGGTAACCACTACACCAGTAGCTGTTGGTAAACCACCTGTTGCTACCACTACACCAGTAACTGCTGGCAAACCACCCGTTGTTACCACCCAGCCAATGACGGTCGATAAACCATTAATTTCTGCGCCTGCAACTTCCTCATCAAAAGCTGGCGGTTATGAACAACCGAAATCGCTCACTGCGACTCAGACACCAACTGTCGAGCCAGCAAACGTTCAGCATAGTGCGGGTAGTAGCTATGGACCAATACACAAAAAAGAGACGTTGTGGAGTATAGCGGTAAAATTTAGTAAAGAACGTGATGCCTCTGTTGAACAAACGTTAATGGCAATTTATGAAGCAAACCCTGATGCGTTTCAGAGAAACAATGTATTTGGCTTACTATCGGGTGCAACGTTACAGATTCCAGATAGGGAAGCTGTCGTAAAATTATCGCGTGAACAAGCGATAGCTGGTTACAATTTGCAAAAAAAAGCCTGGAAAGATGGCGTAACATTGGATCGTGCTGATGCCATAGTGGCTACTACAAAAGCAAGCATTGTTCAGCCATTTGCTCCCACACAAGAAAAAGTATCCAAACCAGTCAGTTCTCCAGCCATAAACATCGTAGACAATCAGCCAAAAGAAAGAACGGCTGAATCGTTAAAGATGCCAGAAATTAGCAAAGAGACACCTGTGTCGTCATCATCAGATGCCGCTTTGGTAGATAAAGTAGCCGAACTTGAAAAACAATTAAAGGCGACAAAAAAGGCACTAGCGAGCAAAGAAAAGCAAATTGATGAAATAAAAAGTTCTCAAGTAGCTCCAGATGAAGTAACAAGCCCCGTTATACCTGTTGAAGCGGCAAAGCCTGCGGTACCTGTTGAAGTAACAAAGCCAGCAGTGAGCCTTGAAACGATAAATCCAATAGTGCCACTTGAATCAATCAGTCCATTTATACCACTTGAAGCAATAAAGCCAGTTTTACCACTTGAAGTAATAAAACCTGTTGAAGCAGTAAAGCCTGCGGTACCTGCTGAAGCAGTAAAACCTGCGGTACCTGTTGAAGCAGTAAAACCTGCTACATTACCAGAATCAGAGCCAATGGATGTATTTGAATCATTAGA
>DFWO01000036.1 GCA_002380945.1 Methylococcaceae bacterium UBA4132
TCTGAACTGTTAGGTTTTATCAATAGACTAGGTGATAGTGAACCTTGTACGGTGGCATGTAATCCGTCATTGCCAGAGGCTTTTGTGTGTAGGTTTATATCATTAACCGTTAGCCCTGAATCGGCAATCTCAACCTTGCCATGATTCAAATCTATATCACCATTAATGATAGGTTTGCTGATTGAGCCAGCCAATTTTAAATCCGCTTTGAGTTGCCCTTGTAATGCTGATAATTGCGGTACAAACGGCTTGAGTGCGGCAAACTCAACTACGGAAGCAAACAGTTGACCTGATAAAGCTTGACTTTTGCCTGTATCAACCTGCACTTGTCCACGCACTGCGTCTTGACCCAGTAACGCTAAATTTAAGTCAGCGGACACTTGCGTACCATTGAGTTTACCTGACACCGAGGACGCGCCTGTATGCAGTTCTTTGTTTTGTACCGTTAAGCTGATGGGTGTGGTGTTGAATTGATATTGCCCTGTTAATAAACCATTTTTTTGTTGTACCTTGGCATCGGCATTGAGTGCGGTGAGCAGTTTTATATCAGCAGGTAATTTAGCTTGGATTAATGAGCTAGGTAAATCAGCAATTTTTAACTGCCCTGTAAAATCGCCATTGGCTGAATACGTACCCTGTACACAGAGTGCGGCGTGGTGCTGAACTAAACAGCCTTCCTCTGTCGCTACATCTACGCCTAGTTTAGTTTTGTTGGTACGAATGTTCATGGCATTTTTTAACTGCCATAAACCTGCGTCTTTAGAGTCTATGCTGAGTTTTGCTAATGCGCCTTGCCAGTTATTGGCTTTGATACCGCCTGTCATGAGTACCGACACATCGCCATATTGTGAACTCACTTCGGTTTTAACACTGTGCTGTGCAGGTATGCCTTGCCCTTCAATTAGCAGTTTGGCGATTTGGGTCGTGCCTGTTTTAATGCGGTTGGCGATGATGGCTAATTGCGAGGGCTTCTTAGCATCATAGTCGATGTTGATGTTTAGCTGTTCCACACTGTGTTCCGCAAAGCGCAAGCTCTGCCCAGTTGCTTGTAATTTTACGACTGGATTTTGCCACGCGCCTTGCAAACTGCCCTGCGCTTTTAAACGACCGCCTAAGGTAGACCATAACGCATTTAATTGTGGCGTATCCACTACGAGGGTCAGAATAGCTTGTTCCTGCCCTAAACTGCCGTTGATTTCAATGATATTATTGCCTGATTTAATGGCGAGCGCGTCTACGGTGAGTTGTTCGCCCACTAACAGTAACTTACCATCGGCACTAACAGGATAGCCACGCAATTGCCCTGCCAGTTTATTGATGGCGACATCAAGCTTTAATGAGTCGGTCAAAAGCCCTTTGAAGTGACTATCAAACGATAAGTTACCCGCCATGTCAGGTACTATGATGGCAGGATTGAAATTCTGCCCTGTCGCATGAATATCAAAAGAAGTTTTATCTTTCCACGCAACTTGTCCATTCAGTTGAAATAAACCTGTGGTTGATTTTAGCTCCAATTTTTCCACGCTTAGCGCGTCTAAACTACCTTTGCTATTAAGCACTAAACTGGCAGCGGGTAAATACGCTTGGCTTAATTGGGCGTTTAGTTTTAGTTGATAATCCGTCAATAAGCCAATTAGTTCAAGACGACCTTGTTCACTTTGTAACTGTGACGTGTCCCCTGTTATCGGATATTTCACCTTTTGCCAATCAAGGTGTGCATTGATGTAAGGGGTTTTTAGCGGATTATCTACGATGCCTTGTAAAGCAATAGAAAACGGAGCTGAGATTTGATTATCAAACTGTATTTTTTTTGTGTCACCGCTGATAGTGGTGCTTGCTTGCCAGTTACCTTGTTGTTCGGTCGCTAATGCCCAGTCGGTGTTTAGTTTAAAGGCAAAGCCTTTGCCTAAGGTGACAAACCCTTGAACGCTCGCGCTTAGCGGTTTAGCGTTAATAGCGAAGGTTTGAATAAGCAGTTGCTCGTGTTCGGTTTTGGCTATGAACTGTAATTTCTCAATCGTTTGGTTCAGATCACCTTGTTGGAACTGTACATTGGTGAGTAGCAAATTTTCCACTATCACATCAATGGGCAATGCCAGCGGGGCATTAAAATCAAAGGTACTGGGTTGTTTTTCTGGTTGTTTGGATGCCGTTAAACTAACGTTGACACCATCGAGGCTAATATCGACAATTTTTAATGTTCCCGTCCAGAGTTTGCTAGGTTGCCAAACAAAACGAAATTTATTAACGGCGATGGTTTCTGTGGGGCTTTGATAATGCACATCAGATAACTCAAGCTGGTCAAGCAAACTGCCTTGTATCGTTTGTATGCTGGCTTCTGTGGGTAATAGAGTTTGCAATAACCAACGCGTTCCTGATTCGCTGTTTAGTAAACTGAATAAGCCGATAGGAACTAGCAGCATGAGGGTTAAAACAATCAGCAGTAAGCGTTTTTTCATAATCTCGCGCCTGCTGAGAAGTGGATTTGAAAGGCTGAATTGGCAGAGTCTAATGGTACAGCAACATCCACACGCACAGGACCAAATGGTGAATACCAACGCGCACCTAAACCTGCGCCTGTTTTTAAATTTATATTACCTATATCATTAAACGCATTACCCATATCAACAAACGCCGCAACTCCCCAATCATCAAAAATGGCGTGTTCATATTCGGTGCTGAATACTGTTAAGAATTGACCACCGATGACATTACCCTGCGCATCCTTAGGACCTAGTTCTTTATAGGTATAGCCGCGCACACTGTTAATACCACCCGCATAAAAGCGGTAAGTGGTGGGTAGTTTGTCAAAATCATTGGTCGCAGTCGCACCCAATTCGGTACGTCCGATAAACTTGCCACCGCTCCACGGTAAGGCGTGTATCCACGTTGCCGCCATTGAGCCTTGCGCAAAACTCACATCTGACAGCGGGCTTTTATAACTACCCGCCACATCAAATTTAAGTCGATAACCTTTACTTGGACGCAGTGGATTATCAGCTACCGAATATAACCAATTACCCCCAGGTACTAACAATAATGTTTGATTTCGCGGATCCGTACCAGTTTGGTAATCTTCATAACTGTAATCAAGGAACAGCGTTTGTTTCCAACCGCTGTCAAACGTGTATTTATACCGCCCTGATAGTTTTGCTGAGATGGATTTAAAACTATCGTTATCTTCACGTTTTAAACCAGCACCGACGCTAAAGGTCTCGGTCAGCGGATTATCTAAGGGGATGGTGTATTCAACATTTGCCGTTGATAGGACAGGGGCAATATCAAGATCCGCCGTCAAAAAATGCCCGTAACGGTTTAAACGGTTATCCTGATAACTGGCACTCGCTAAAATTCCTATGTCGGTATCAAAACCGATACCGAAGGCATAATGATATTTAGGTTTAGGGTGTAATTTGATGGTAACGGGGATAGGTTTGCCATTGCTGTCAGTGGCGGGGCGAATGTCGATACTGTCAAAATAACCGCTTTTTGACAGTGCATCGTAAGTTTCAACGAGCTGTTCGCTGGAATAAAAATCACCGCTTTTTATGGCAATGTATTTGGCAACCAATTCGGGTTCTAACACATCTTGCTCAACAGTAATCTCACCAAACTGCTGGCGGTTGCCTGAATCAAATACCAATTCAAAACTGGCTGTATTATGTTCTTTGTCGATTATTAATTTTTTGCTAGTAAATTCGCTGTTTAAATAACCCCGTTGCGCCGCTAAGGAAGCAAGCTGGCTTTTCATTTTTTCGTAGTTATTATGACGTAATGGCTGACCTGTTTTTAACAGTAACTTATCGCGTAGCTTTTTAAATTCAGCATCATCGTGAGCCGCACCGTTAATGGTGATAGTAATCGTTTTAACGATGACTTGCGCCCCTGCATCAATATTGAAAGTTGCGTGCCAACAGCTTTGATTGAATGTTAATGATTTTTTAATAACAGGATGGTAATAACCGACTGCACGCAAAGCGGGATCAATCTCCTGTTCTGCTTTAGCAAATAAACTATCTATTTTCCAACGCGGTGCGTCACATTTTTCTTTTTCTAACGACAGCATGAGACGTACATTGTCACTAGCTACTCCGTTAAGCCCTGAAATCGTCACCTCGGCATTAACAACAGGCACCATTAAACACAGTAGTAATGCAGTATAAATAACGTTACACAGTAATGTTATTAACGCTTTCAAGCCAACTCGCATAGAATTTCCAAAACTAGCAACCATAGGTATCTACACATTTCCCCCCGCCCCAAAAAGCATAAATATCGGACTCAAGCTGTTTAATGTGAGAAAGAGAATAATAGTCTAAGGTAGTATCATAGTTAAAAATAGCCACACACCTTCCAGTAAGGCAGAAGGCGTGATGGGTCGGTTTTTCTTCATCTGTCTTCCGTTTAGTTCGATTCGAAAGCTTTTTATTTCATTGGCTTACGGCGTGTCTTGCTGTTGTAGTTGCCAAACGAAGACGCAGACTTGGGTGGTGATAAGTAGGCGTTTAGCAATGGCTAAGTCTGTTTCTTGTTGCTAGTCTTCAAGCTGGAATCCTTGTTGTTTGATCAGTTTAACGAGGGCTTGCTGTTCGAGCCATTACCCGCATGACTCGCTCTTGTCGGTGTTCCGCTTCGGGCTGCACGTCTTCGCCCTGATAGCTACTCCATACGCCGTCCGTTGTCGTTAGCTTCTTCACCAACATACCTAAGAGCTGTCCATTCTGTTCATTTAAGGCAACGCTACTTTGCAACTCTTAGCTCTGCTGGGAATGGCGCAGCGTGTTTTTGTCTTGTTTGTTCGCATAAGAGTCGTAGTTCAGCCCACTCCAGTCATATGTACAACCAACGCATAATCCTGACAATATGTACCAATCCTTTCTCATATCGTATTCCACCAAGGTTTGCTATCTCTTTTGATCATGTTTCTCTAGCTACGGTAAAGCCTTTTTTATAATTGGCGTTTTGACCTATTTTTCTTAGTTTGTGTAGATACCTATGACTAGCAACTGAGAATTTATCAGGTTATTTCAGCGCATTTTGTCTTAAATACAGCTTAAGCAGTTATAAAATTATGGGTAGTGGTAAAAATCAAAGTGATATAGACAGATTGTATTTCCGAATGAAAAGGTGGGTGTGATGTGTCAACACTTATCAG
>DFWO01000146.1:0-4976 GCA_002380945.1 Methylococcaceae bacterium UBA4132
TGACGTTTGTTTAAACTTACCCAAGCTGTGCAAAATAAATGCGAAGGCTTCAATCAGTTCACGAAATGGGTTTATTTTGGAGCTGATACTATTTCCGAAAATGTTCGTGATGAGCAATTGAAGGTTATCAAATATAACTACTTAATCGTCAACCTTGTGATTTTTCATAACTGCCATAGCATCACGCAGGCGTTGAAAGAGTTAGAGGACGAAGGAATGAAGCTCACGCCAGAATTAATTGCAGCTCTCAACCCATACCGAACATCCCATTTAAATCGCTTTGGACTTTTTGAGCTGAAAGAGCAACATCCTATGCCAATTGACTATGGTGTTATACTTGAAATGTAGGCGTAACAAGGGATACAGCGCGACTTTACGTATTTACGAAGAAATCCTACGCCTAGCCAGACAGCGTTGGTAGGCTTCGGGATAATCGTGTTTAACTCTTTGTTCCAGATTGTTAGCCACGATAGCATCTTTTTTGGTATCGGCAATGAGGTGGGTGTAACCAGCGGCGGCTGATTTTTCAGCATTGAACGCATCGGATTCACTGGCGAATAGATAGTCAATAACAATGGCGGAATGATTTAAGTTTGAGTGATTGTGATAGTCAATACATGCAGAAAGCAGGTACTGTTCTAGTAAAATATTTCTTTCTATCGAATCATCCAGTTTTTGCCAAACGGGATGGTTGTTTGTATGTTTTATGGTGCGGATGGCTAAGTCGGCGTAATAGTTAATAAATTTGATAGCATGACCGCCAAATACACCACAACATTCCGCTCGTTGAACTCGACCGCGTGACTGATACCATTGCCATTCTTTGGGTAACCAGCCACCGTATTGTCGCATTAAATCAGCAAGTGCATCGGGTTTGTAAAATGATTCGCCCAGATAAAAATATTCAGGGCTTTGTGCAAACACTGGTGGATGTGCGGCGATGGGTAATGGTTTCCATAAAAACACATCGCTGTCTATGTGTATAAACGGGGCATCTTGTAATCGGTAAGTGTAAAGTTTTCCCAATGCCCACCATTTTGAATCGTGTTCATCTAAGGTATTCAAGACGATTTGTACGTCATCAAATTCTAGGCGCAAGCCATCAACTAATAGGCGTGCGCCGTATTCATCAGTCACCAGCCGCGTTTTGCGAAAATGTTTTTTCGCCAACTGTACTGACAATATCCAAGACAATAAATGGTGTCGCTCACTCGCCCAGATTTGCTTGCGTGCTAATAAATACGGCTTACTCCAAAAAGACCAAATGGCAATCATGTTGTCGTTGTTTTATCAATGCACAGTAAATCCGTGCCTATGCCATGACCTAGCCGACCGTAATAGCTGTATTGGCAGTCATAAGACAGGGGTTTGAAACGACAGCGAAAATCTTTGAACAGCGTAATATTACTATTGTTATCGACGTTAATGATGACCAAAGGTGCGAAATGATGTGCCTCCCCATGTGGCGACATGGCGGCGGCAATAACATTGCCATTCGCATCTTTTTTGACCGAACCATCAGCCGCTGTTTCAATGGGACATTCGATTTCACCTGTATTGGTTCGCGCAGGAATCAGCCAATAATCACCTGTTCGTAATTTACCATTGAGTTGGAATTGAACTTCGATACCCGCTTCTATCGGCAACCATTCGGAAGTTTTTATAGCTAAGCCATTCGCATCACCGTCTTGATCCCAACGACGTAATAACGGATGTTTACTGGCATTATTAACAGGGCTAGTGCCAGTCAGCACAACGGTTCTTGACATCGTGTCGATGGCATAAACCTGACAGAGCGGATTGGCACTATTTTTCAATACAATCTCATCATCGACCAGTTCCACCCAATCATTAACCGTTAAACCCAATTTATCATCACGCCCTAAATTTTCTAACTCGACAGTTATTTTATTGTCCGCACTAGATAGAGTTATGCCAATAATCGGAAACGCCACCGCGCCGTTTTCACGCGACCATTTAAAAGAGGCATTATTGCCAGCGTTATGGATTTCAATGCGATATAACTGATTTTCCGCGCCTCGATATTTTGCATCGGGACTTTGGCTACACGCATTAGTTTCGGCTTCAACAGGTTTAACTCTGGCGCGTAAACAGGCTTCACTTAATAGCAGTTCATCTTTCAGTGTTGCGATAGCATCCAGCCATTTTGCATTAATATCAGTGCCTTTGGCGACTTGCCACTCTTTGGCTTTTACCTGCCAGATTACTTTAGAACGTGTGGCGGTATCCACGCCATTCAAAGCTTTTTCACGAATATCATCATCTTCCAAATAACTGATATGCCGTTCCCAAACATCCAGATAAACGATATAAACACCTGATTTCAAGGTGTTGGCTTTGTAATCTAACTGCGTTAAATAAGTCACATCTTCATGATTTTCACACAGGATACCGTCCACATAATAACGTCCCTTACCAATACCAAAATCACCTTTATTATTACCAATACTAAAACCCAAATTATCAACAGGACCCGCATAAGGACCAATCAAATCGATGGCTAAGGTTTGTATATAATGCAGTAAGATAGCTGCCTGTTCATTCCAATCTGCATCCAACTGAACCCTGCCCTGCTGCATTAACACGCGCAAGAAGTTTTTATCTGGAGCATAAGTCATTTTTGAAAAATCGCCTTTCATATCGTCAGTCCTCGTTAACTTGCCAAAATAATGCCGACATCGGCTCCAGCAGGGGTAAATTGTTGTAAGCGTGTTCGCAAATTAGCCAAACGTTGGGCTTGGTAAAGATTGTGGAATACGCCCATTTCAGATTCATCTTCAGCACCGCGTGTAATTTCCACCGCGCAACTTTGCGCCAATTGGCAATAAGTCGGCGTGCCGTAACGTGTGCTATTAAACTGCGGTCTAACTCGCCATTGCTCACGAATTTTTGCTTCACCTGTCAACTTAGTAGTCACGCCATCGGGTTGGCACATAAATCGGCGCGGCGTGCGTGATTCAGGTGGAACATAACAAAAACGCATACAACCTATTTGCCGTCTAGCCACACTGACACAGCCCATAAAAATACTATTTTCCGCCAACGTAATGGCATGAGTGGCGACACAGCCCAAGAGGGTACTGCGTACTATCGAAACCGAGGCGTGGGCAAAACTCGAACTAGGCGAACAAATTGCCGCGCATTCCGTTTCCTCACATTCCCAAACCGTGGCATCCACCACACTGTCATCAATACGCAAGCGCAACGGATCGGTGCCGACTTCATCGTTGCTTATTTGAATCGAGCCGACAATACTGTGTTGAATAGTGATGCAGACCTGACTATTGACCACCATCAAACTAGGTTCGGCGGGACGACAAGGCTGACAATCAGGTTCTAGCGACCAACCAGGTACTAAAGTGCTGTGACGTAAAGTCAGACTGCTCAGTTTGCCTTCTACCAGAACACCACGCCCTGCAATCAACAAGCCATCGAGTACAAAATGACTATTCTTCCCACCTGAAATACTCAGACTATCTGGCTGGTCAGTTTGCCAATCCAATAAGCGAATAATCGGTCTCTTTTCACTAGCCGCCCGAATTTGTAGATAATGTTTTTCACCTAATACTAGATTAATCGGCAGTACATAAACGCCGCTATCTACAATTTCAATCACCGCGCTGAGCGGTTGATCTTCAAGTGCTTGTCCTGCTTGCCAAGGTTTGAGAGCTTCTTGTAATTGGTCTTGTCCAGTCACTGAAATAATTTGACTGCCTTCTGGTTGTGCCAATGGACGAGCGTATTCGCCACCGCCGATAGCCGCACTAAAGCCATAGTAATAAGACACCCAGACTTTTTTGGGTAATTGTTTAGAACAAAAAACCATGCGTCCAAGAACAGGATCAACCGCCAATTGATCTTTAGGTACGCTGTAACGCCAGTCAGTTAAATCCGCGCTGATAATCTGCTCACGCGGTACAATTTGTAGGGTATTATTTTTCGACCAACCCTGCACCCAGATAACAAAGCTTTTGCCCACGCCGTAATAAACAGGATTAGTGATATTTTCATCATCAAAAGTGCGGCGGTCTATAGGAACAGGTAGATTCAATTCACCCGCAATTGTAGTGGCTTCACTTTCTGGAACAGGTCGATTATAAAGCGGCATATCATTGCCCAAAACGCTGAAGCTATAACAATGCGGCGCAACATCCTCGACACAACAGGCAGGCGTTTTGCTCACTGAATAAGCCTGCAACCGCCAGACAAACAGCCCAACCGCCGCCAAGTTATAACGCCCAATGGTTTGACTAGAATTAATACGACGCACATCCACACTATGTGCCAATTCATCAAACGGACTATTCAAGCGTCGCAAAGCATCGCCGTTGCGTAAATCAACTGTCCGCCCTTGATTCGGACGCAGGTAATTAATATGCTGAGTCCAAGCCAATAATGAATAAAACTCAACCGCTCGTGCGGGCCAATCCGCCACATCGTTAGCCAAAGATTCCAATAATGCCAAACTGCCTTTACGCCGTCGATAACGCAGAGTATTAGCGATCTCGCGTCTAGGTATCAACACTTTATTGAGTTGTTTATCCTGTTCCGTCGCACTATCACTAGGCAAGCCTGCTTCAATAACGGGTTGATAACCGATTAAATCGCCCAGATAGGGGACAACCCAATCTTCGCAAGTTTCAATAAACCAGTTCTCATAAAGCTGAGTAATATCCGATTCAACGACATTCACCTGTTCAGCAATCACCTGTAGCAAGGCTCGCAACGGCTCACCTTGTTCAGCATCACGAACACGGTAAATGGTGGGCAATAACTCGTATAATCTGTCTAGGTTGTTCATGATTGCCTCACAGTAACTGATTTAAAATCAGCGATTCGGGAACGTCGGGAGTCAGAAACGCGATTTGTGCAGGGCGAATAATATTGCCTTCCCGCTTGGCAAGATTGACCTTTAAATGATGACGAAGTTTCTTGCGTTGGGCGATTTTCTGCAC
>DFWO01000146.1:5241-31440 GCA_002380945.1 Methylococcaceae bacterium UBA4132
ACCGCCTTTTCAGGTATGCCGCCAAACGCGTCAACATCGACATATTCCACACCTGCCACCGCCTGCATTACGCTAATGACTTCACCTAGCATCACATCCTGCCCCAGCTCTCGGCGTTCAAAACCAAAGGCTTCTAGTAGTGCGGTGCGTAACGAAGCGACAACCAGCTCCCATTGATAATAAGGATTAATTTTTACCTTCGCACTAATCACCAATAACAACAGCTCACGCACCGCCAATTGTATTGGTTGAAACGGATCGCCAAAATCATGCAACGCCTGACGTAAATTAATGAACAAATCGGACGTTTCATCAATCGGACTATCATCTATACCTGCGATAGTCACCTGCACAGTTTGACGACACCCCGCGAATATTTCCGTAGCACTGGCTTTACCAATACCCGCATAGGTGCGAGAAAAATCTTGATAATCTTGTACCGAAACCAGCCTATCCAACGCCATCACCGCCAACGGTGCATTTTTACGCGCTTGGTCGCGGGTTTCTTTATCGGCACCGCCAGAAGCGCGTAATGGATTAATCACTTCTTTCACGCCCAGCGGTCGGGAAACCAATAAACTGACTTGTTGGGCTTTGACATTACCCGCTTTACCAATGCCGCTACGATACAGGGCTTTGATATTATCAACCCCTGTCGGTGGTCGCGCCCCTTGCTTGCCGTTGCCGAAAATAACCGTGGTTTTGCTATCGTCATCGGTTTTGCTGATAAAACTACGGCTGTTTGGAGTCAGTGTATTCAGCGATTTACTCTCATGCCATTCCACGCCATTGACTATGACTTTTAACGTACTATCCACACCTGACGGATTTGCCGCCGAAACAAAAGTTAACGGCGGCTGTTTCAGCGTAAATGCCTGCAAGGTTTTTGCGCCATTGCCACTGCCTAACACCTCTTGCCGCGTTTCACCATTAGTGGCTTTAACGACATTGCCGTAAATTTTAACTGTGTCGCGTTTGAAGCAATAGGACAAGGGTTTAGCCAGTTTGATGAAGCTGTGAATTTTGTCACCCGACAAAGTGAACTGAATTTTTCGTGATCTGATATAAATCGCTTGCCGAAAAATATCTTGCTGCACCACCGACAACATCGCCAATTCACTGAATCTAACGCCCGAAGTACCCGTTATATCGGCACGTTCGCCGCTGACAATCACCCAACGTCCAGCTTGCAGATTTTCGTAATAACCATCTAGTTCTATCAAATCTTCTGAACCGCCGCAAACCGCCGCAGACAAAGATTCTTCTGCCAGTTCAAGGGCTTCGCTTTGAATATAAATGCGGGTATGTCTAACCACATTGGAAAATGTATCACCCGCAGTAAACCAAGTGTCCTTGCCAAGACTAAGCTGCGTGGTTTTTCCACTCATGCCATAAGCCGCTAATGCGCCATGCTCGATGCTGTCATTGCTTAAACGAATAACCTGCGAATATCCTGTTGAATGTTCAATCACCACCCAACTATTAGGCGACAAGTCATAATCGGCATCTAAATATAATTCATTGGGCGTATGAAATTCTGTGGTGGTAATCGTCGGTGAGGTGTCGGTTTTCACTTTTTTTTCATTAAATGGATCATTAATTTCCCATTCCGCCGTTTTATAGACTCGCCTACTTTCATTCCATTCCACTTGTCGCAACGGTGCGTTGTAGCCAAATGGAGCGGCTTTAGTGCGTAACGCATAAACTTTAATTGGATTGTTCTCAGTAATACTGGTGTTAGCGGTGGCAGTCGCTAAATGGTCATTTAAAGCAGGGGCAAATCGTTTAGCCACCGCGTTACTCGCTTCGGCTACAACATTCAAACCTTTAGTGACAAAACTCATAGATTGGGGTTGTGTCACTGCCGATTGTTCAATCGAGTTACCATTAACAGTGTTAAAGAGCGAAACTTTCATTGCAGATTCCGCCATGACCGCCCCTTGAAACTGCATAGTCAATTCTCTCGATAAAGTAGCCGTGTTACGAGGTGGCAAAGAAGGCGATTGGGTCAGTCCAGCTAAAATATTGGCATAATCTTGTATACTTTGCAGTATGAAACGCGCATATCTAAACGAAGGATTATCAATGCCTTCAACCGCTTTTACTTCATAGACGAATTGCTTATCAGCTTGGCTTAATTTTATAAATACACCGTTTTTTTCATTGATAACCGCCAATAGCCACAAACTACCATCGTTCAGGGAACGAATCGGTAATTGCCCACTGTTATCAAGAGAGTCATCTATCTCAAAAAAACCTGGTAAACCTTCGCCGCTATCAAGCAAGATAAATTGATATTCTTTATGAAAAAGTTCATCCAAACTAAATGGGCTATCAAACAGCGAGACTTCTGTTTGTAACATCACCAAGGTACGATTTTCAGCCGCTTCGGGTATGACTTCTTTGACTCGATAAAAACTAGGCTTATTGTTACCTTCAAAATCTATCAATAATGGATCATCAACATTCAGCTTGGTGCTGATACCTTTGAGATAAACACGCGGTCCTCTGGAATCAAAAAACAGCGAATAGGCGGTTTGTGGTCTCGTTTTACGCGGTTGCAAATTATTCCAAGCCGCCCTCGCCGTCAAATCGTCGCTGGTCTCAAACGACTGCGGCAATTCATTAGGTTCTGGAATACTTTGTGACCGCGAGCCTTTGGCTATCAGAGCTTCTGCTTTGAAGTTATCATCCAAGGTATAAGCCAGAAAGACACTAGCCGATACACCTGCTCTAGGTTCATAACCTATCAGTCTAGCCAGTTCCAATACCGAACGGCGTTCGGTAGCAGTTCGCAAATAACCTTCATTAGCCAAGCGTTCTTGATAAAAGGTTAATACATCGGCAACCGTTGCCCAGCCATGCAGTAACACAATAGCAAAATCATCGGGGCTACGCGTGGTCAGTTTTTGTAAAGGATAATGACCCAGACCTGCTTTACACGCGGCTTCATCAGCCAAACACAGTTCAGACAATCGCGCCAACATGGTGTCGAGAAAATGGGCGTAATCGCCAACCCGAT
The DNA here is from genome assembly GCA_002380945.1 of Methylococcaceae bacterium UBA4132. Taxonomy (GTDB): domain Bacteria; phylum Pseudomonadota; class Gammaproteobacteria; order Methylococcales; family Methylomonadaceae; genus UBA4132. Next base: position 8,264 of record DFWO01000146.1, read on the forward strand.
ATTGCAAACTATTCAAACTAGGGCGATTGTAAATAACGGCAGGTGTTGATACTTCAATGCCAGCACAGCAACCGCAGGTTGGTTGTTTAATATTCATCGTCCACCTCCGACATGCACGCCCAATTTGCCATGTTCAGGAAAGTTGGGATCATTATCTAATCTGGCAATTTCCATCGCCGCCAAGGGTAAAAAGCCGTTTTTAATTTCATTATCGGGCGGCACAAACAAACGATTAAACGTGGTAATCATGACATTTTCCACGCCCGTCACCGCTTGTGCGGTGGCAATCAATTTGCTCAGATAAACTCCATCGCCAAAACTCAAATTGTCAGGATGAAAAAATCCGCGTTGACCATTGGCTAGCCATCGGTTACTGAATGCGTCCAGCAATGCCGACTTAACATGAGCGCGTAAATAATCAGGCAATACACAGACTTTCATCTCTATATGCAGCGGAATCAACCGCGCAAAAACCACTTGTATATCATGACCAATACGGCGATAACGGCGTAAATGTTGGTCAATTTCACACAGTAAATCGGGTTCATCTTCAGCCGCTACAAACGGATCAACGGCAACCATCACTTCGTACCAACTGCCCGTCCAGCGCAAAGTGGCGCGGGCTTTCTGTACTTTGTCAGCAAAATCACGCATAACAATCTGCGCGTAATCATCAACAGTAATGGCGCGGTGTAAGGTATCTCGAAACGCATGGGGAGCTAATAATCGTGCTTCGGCTAGCGGTTCTGGCAAGCTACCGCCTTGAGCGGGTAATGGGTTACGCAAGGCAATAGTGGCAGCATTGGGTAAAGTATTGCGAAACACGATGTGATTAATGGCTTCCGCGCCGACATTGCCTATCAAACCATTGCCTATGCGATAACAGGCTTGAAAGACAGTATCTGGTTTGGGTACGCGTCCTAATTCATTATCACCAAAGCGCAGTTGTGCTTGGCGGCTGTCGTTAATTTCTACGACAAAATGCCTGTCGTCACCATGACTGCCCAACAAATCAGCTTGAGCTGACCAGTAATCGGTCGATACTTTTTCATTGAGTTTTAACTGAGGTAATGCTTTACGCACATCTTGTACCAACAGCGTTGAAGCGGGGGAAAATCGGGCGTTGGATAGACAACTATCGGACGTATAACAGGCTGATAATGGCTGACTAAAAGTCAAATCGCTATGGCTAAGGAATGGTCTATACCTAGCTGTCAGTTTAGTCACTTCCCGAATGCCGCAACTATCATCACAATCAGGTAATAAGTTAGTGCTAGGAACAGGCTCTAAATCTTCGCAAATTGATTCGCCGTGATCGACCAACAACACATTGCCGCGCACGACACTGACATTTTCAATCAACGAACAATCTTGTTGTTTAATGGATGACACGCAAACCGCAAACGGTAACGCATCTTCCCGACTCCATGTCACTTCAACAATTAATTGCTGAGTCAATGAATCTATGCTGTTCTGCACGGAAGTTAAACGCACTGCATGACGATGTGCAGGATTAGCATCTGCCGAGTTGCCCGTTTTCGCGCCTTTGACTTCTTCAAAAATCAGTATGTCACAAGGTTTAAGTTTTAATTGATGCTCAGTTTTACCCGAATCAATCAAAGTTGCCGAAGTCGCGTCTTTTGCTAAACAGCATTGCACATCGCCCCAAGTGTAAATATGAATTTCATTGTGCGCGGCATACAAATCAATGGCAATATCGCGTCTCTCAACCAACGGTTCATAAATCAGATAATGTTTCGGTGATATGTTGGGTAAATCTTCATGCTTCAATACTGTTGCAGAGGAGGTATCTGGTGCGGTAATTAAATAGAAATCATCGACGTTCAGGGAAATATCTTGCGACACGCTTAAACAAACCCAAGCCCTAGCGTTACAACCTTCATGCAATAAATAATCGACCAAACGCGCATGACGACGCACGGAAATACGTTGCCGTGCGGTGTCCAGATAGGCTTCAGTTGCTACTGCATCTTGATAATAACTGAGTTGATCGCCGACATAAGCCAATATTTCAACCAGCGTAACCCCCAAATCTGGCACATGGCGTTCTTGCCAATCGGGACTATCCAAGGCTAAACGGTCATAAATCAGTTGGCGAAAACTCCCATAGTCTTTGGCTAAATAATTAATTTCAGGAATTTGTACAGGTTCAGGCGCACACGCTACAGTTTGCTGACAGTCCAAATCGCTAGGGCAACTGACTTTGAAATTAAACTCCAGACAGGCATAACGGACATCGAAACCAGACAATGGCTGATTAGTCGGCAAACCTTGTTCATCCAATTCAACCAAACACAATTTGTAAGTGGAAAAATCACCATAACGATTGAGCTTAACCTGCATAGTATCATCGAGTTCGGCATCTTCTACGCGCTGCACATCAATGCTGTTTACGGTAATGTCAGTAATACGCACGCCACCTGAAATACGAACATTGTTTTTGCTAATATTTGCAGGTGCTTTACCTAAAAAAAACACGCTCAAAATAAGCTGGTCTTCACTGACTTCCAGATAATCCAAACCATTAAATCGAGCAGTTGCCCGAACCACGTCACGGCGAAGTTCATCACGGCATAATAATGTAGTTGCAGTCATGTTAGCCCCCTAACAAATTCATCGGTATGAATTTCTCCAGTCTGACGCACCAAGTATTGGATGGACACGCGCAAAGCGGCATCGTCACTGACCACATCCAATGCCTGCACTTCAAGCACATCACCCAACCAACGTTGCAAGCCCGCCTGAATGGTAAATTGCAGAGTCGCCGCCAATTCCGCACTATTGGGCGCGAAAATGAGTTGTAACAAACCACTGCCAAAATCAGGTCGATTCACCCGCTCGCCATGATTGGTAAACAGAAATTGTTCAATCATATCGTGGATATGCTCATCACGCCCAGTCGCGGCAGTGTGTCCAAAACTGTCAAAGTGCAACGGAAAATCAACATTTATCATCTCATCCTCACATCGCACTCACGCGCGTTTGGGTTAGTAGAATCATTAAGGGCGTACCCGTTGGCGCACAAATAGCCTGACTACTTTGTACCACTAGCGGCTGTCCGTTGGAGGTCACGCGGGTACTGCCTACCAGCCACTGCGCCGTTACACATGGACCATTGGCTGCGGGTGGCGGCGGAAAAGTGCAACCCGCCACCATATAAGGTGCAGTGATTAATACCGTCGGTTGACCACTGACCGTCACGCGTGGATTGGGTACGGTCGGTGTCGCCTGCCCCGCATGAGCGCACAATACCTGCGCCCCAACATGAACTAAAAAGCCTGGCATATCAGGTCACCACCAAAGCCAATTTATTAATCATCACCGAAGGTCCTAGTAATTCAACCGAAGCTCCCTTGCCATTATTGATAAAGATACCTGCATCATTGACCACAATATAAGCCCCTGTGGTACTGCGTAAAATAATGCCTCCTGTCGTCGGAATCGGCGGCATGACTGGCGGCGGTACGGAAGGCGGCATATCACTGACAATCACCGCTTGCTGTAGCAACGACTGAATGACAATACTAGGATCAGCGGGATTACCTGCCAATGCTGCCAGTGGAATATCGGACTGCAAGCCCCAGCGACATCCTACCCAAATAGGTTTGTCAGAATCGCCATGTTCAAACTCAACCCAAACACCTGCACCAATAGGCGGCACCATGTACACCCCCATTGGTGGTCCCGTAGGGCCAGCTAATGGCACACACGGTTCAGCAAAGGTGGTGGGTATGACCGAATTAATATCTGGCACTAATACTTGTATCCGTCCACGTTGTTCGGGGTCTACGTTATTCACCACTGTGCCACGATATTTTCCCCAATATTTTGTTTCTTCGCTCATGGCAGCACCCTCGGCGTATTTGAAATTAGACCATCACGAGATAGGGTAAAACTTTGTTTATATTCACCATGTTTAATGTTGTGCGTCACAGTATCGACATAATACAAACCATCATAAGCAATACCCGCACCCCGCACTCCCACTACCATTCTGGAGCGCAATGCACGTCCATAACGCAACACATCCAACGTGCCACTGGCTGTAATCGCATTGGTCGAACCTTTCATTAATCGCCCAACCATTTCTTTCAACACTTGCGCGACGCTTTTATCGGCTACATTGTCAGCAAATCTTATTTTTGCAGGCGGCGTGGGACGCGCACCTAGCGGCGGCTGAAAAATACTGACATTAGGGATAGGAATCGGTAGCGGAATTTTCTGGGTAATAGGATCCATCACGGTCACAATCAATACTTCTTTGGCAAGACCATTCAAGGAAAAGCTTAAGGATTCCACATTGGTATGGGCATCCATATTGATGTTTAGCGCGGATTGCGGAATAGGCAAACGGATATTAGGACCGAAATAAGCAATACTCTGTGCAGGTAACGGACCAGGTTCTACATAAAATACATAGCCGTTACGATTGGCTAACTTTTTAATGTGCGCCAAATCGGTAGAATCCTGAGACTCCCAGCCTTTTGTCGGTGGCATAAAGTCCAAAAATAGCGGCGGTATGATGAGCGGTATCACGCCAAAAGCGGCATAAGGAGCTAAAATGGTCAGCAGCTGCAAAGTATCATCCATCGCAGGAAAAGGACGTTTCAACTCAATCACATCCATTAACACGCTCAAATCTTCGCCCGTTATAGTCAGTTTTGACTGCCCTACTTCGCTACTCGGTGCTAATTCTTGGCGAGTAACTATGCCATCCATTAACACATTCGGTATGCCATTGAGGGTGACAATAATAATGACGCGGGTAGTCATCGGATCGAAATAACCAGCAGGCAGCATGGTCTTCAATAACGGGGAATTTTTACTGACACTAAAAGTTAACTGAAACCCGCTCCGTTCCGAGCCACTATTGACTTGGATACTCGATACTGAATCAATGACAGATTGTGGTGCTGGAATCGGCACTAGCGGACCTATCAACAAAGTTAAATGGATTCCACTAAGCATTGCTCATCCCCACCGCTGGTATGCCTTCGGGCAACGTTATCCGTAAGCGACGACCGATTGCTTCCAGCTCATGCGGATGTAACACTCGATTGGCATCGCATAACTGCCAGAACTGTTCTGGATCACCCAAATATTGTGCGGTGATATTGTCTAGCCGCTCGCCTTGCGTGACTAAATGTTCTTGCAGTAACTCAAAACGTTCGGGTTGCGGCACAAAACGACGCTTGAGATAAACTATTTTTCCCCTGTCAGCGGTTTCCAGCATCGTCGTCTCCACTGCGTAATAACGACTGCTTGGTGGAAATACCGTTGCCGAACCGCCCGATTGCAACATTTGTTGTAAAGCTTGATTAGGATCAATCATCACTGCACCCTCTCGTTAAATACCGTTAATACCCAACACCGTAAAAGCACTACTGGCAACTTTTTGCGCTAACTGTTCCTTGTTTTGTAAATAACTCATGAACAAACTGCCGCCCTTATGCGTAAAACTCAAATCGTTGACACTGAGTACCCGCATTCCTAAACTAATCTTGGCGCGAATCGGATTCAGCGCAGCATCGAAGGCTTCTTCCGTAATACTAAACTCCGTCAACCGAACGGGCAAAATACGTTGTTTGCTCCAGATAAACAGCATCAATGATGACTCCATCGGCGCAATTTCCAGCGTCCCCGCTTGCGCTAAATCGTTGTTAGCTTGCAACTGTGCGCTGGTCGGATAAACAATGAGTTCCAGCATTGCCAGTTGTGGATGCAACCCCACTTGCGTTGCCAAACCGTCAGCAATTTCCAACTGATCGGTAGCATCAATTTCTGCATCGACTTTGATAGTTTCGACTGGCGGCCCTTTTAAGCGCAACGCTTCAGAGCGGTCGCCACTTTCGCCGCCTATTCCCTGCACTTGCAAAGTACGCGAAATGCTATCGGGATTATATTGCAAGGCAATAATGCGCCTGACCGCCGAAGTAGTCGGGTCTATCAGCACGATGCCGCCTTTAAGCAAGCGGGGCGAGTTAGGGAAACTGCTCATGGTTTATCCTTATAATGCTATGCGTTTTATGCACCGTAATATGTTTGCAATACTATTTTTTAACTCATTTATTTAAAAGAAAAAATTATTTTATATTAAGGTTTTCGACAGCTTTTTATGCCGCTTACTTTACCTTGTGCTGTTTTCAAAAATTCATCCTGACTAAAACCGACCTGATCCGTTGATTCACAAGTCTCTTTTGTCATATTGCTGATATAAGCATCAATTTTTCTCATTTCAGCGACGGTCAATACATTGACAATTCCCTTCGATATATCAACAGGGAATGGCGTGTTTTTAATATAATTTATAAAATCAGTACCGTGGCTGCCCTCATGTACTCTTAAAGTCGTGGTTTTTTCTCTTTTATCATCTTCGGTAGTTCCTCTTCCATAACCCGATACGTCATTTGGATTTTGTGCATAGCGAGTTTGAATGGTCACTTCAAATGTGTTGGGATTAATCGGTACATTATTACCGCCGTCCTGATTAATGAGACTATCAATAATGTTATTGCTAGCGTGCCATTTGTAGCTTCTGCCAAAACTGCTTACTGGTCCTGTATCGTTTTGCGCACTACCAAAACTGTCGGCAACAACTTTGATAGTGACGTTATTTATATTTAAAGTATAAGAATCTATTGTCGAAGTGATAGGGTCTCTATTGACGGTCGCCCCATCAGGCATGGGCGTGGAAATTTCTTTTCTTACTTCTAACCATTCTGTTAATTTGGTGACACTCAACGCGGGATTCTTCTTTTGATAATCGGTGATTTTTACAATCAACGCATTAACCCCTGTTGTCGTTAATCCAGTCAATCTATTGCGTAAACGGCTATTTGCTAAATCCCTATCATCAAGCTCTCCTTTATCCAGTCTGGCAAGCACTTTTTCCCATTCTTTTATTTCATAGGTTTCTTTATCGTATGCTTCTTGTTCAGGCGTAGGAAAGAAACCCAATGGTCTGCCAAAAGCATCTTTCGGCATTCTTCTGATGACCCCAGCATCCTGTTGAATGACATGAGCTAACTCATGCGCTAACAGTAAGCGTCCAGCCTGCGTTGTTGGCGAAAACCTATCTTGAGCAAAAACAATATTCTTTCCCACCGTGTAAGCATAAGCATTCACATCTTGTGCCGATTGTTCAGCATCGCCACCTTGATGCACGCGAACCTGAGAAAAATCATGACCAAAACGCGATTCCATGTCTTTGCGTACAGGCGTATCCAATGGTCTGCCCGAACCATTCAGCACGCGATTTACACTGGCTGGAACTGTCGCCGTTTGTTCTGACGATTGCCCAGTAAAGCGTTGAATGTGTAATGGCGAACTGCTAAGCCCAGAATGCGCGGGGCATCTCATCACTTGCGCGGCAACCCGATCAGCCTCCCGCTCCAATGGGTCATGACTTGCACCCATGCTAAGTTTACGTTGCAAGCCAGTTTTTTTATTCGCACACTCTGCACATTCGCTACCCGCCACCGTATGATTGCCGCAAGCGCATTTACGCTGAAGTAAACCCTGAGCAGGCAGTATAAAACCTGCCGTTTTGGTTTGCTGAGTCGCCGTTGTTTTATTCATCACCAATACCTTTTCATCAAAATGGGCTAGAAAAAAACAGTAATCGTGCCGCCTATATAGGGCGCGGGTCGTTTGCTAGGATCAGTTTCTTTCAATGCCTCATCACTGGGTTTAATCGGAAACTTGTAACCGAACTCAGCTTTAATCAATGGCGTTTCCTTACAAGCTTGCTTTGACTTATCCACCGCTTCGTACATATCACCGATGGCACTGGCAATGTCTTTGCCTTTTTTCAGCTTATCTTCATTGCTGATGTTGGGATTGTTATAGTCAGAAATAGCTTTTTTCAAATCATCACCTGACTTAGTAAGAGTTGCTTTCAAGGTTTCTGGATTATCGGCATAACAGACTTTACGACCTGATTCAATTTCCAGACCTACCGAACCACTTGAACCTTTATCATCATCAATACTGACTTGCGATTTAAGAGCCACCTTAAAATGTGTCTTGCTGTCGAGTTCAATTTTGAAACTAAAAGTCTTGGAAGTTTCTGCTTGCAACTCGAAAGTTAACGTGTTGGCTGCCGACAATGTGACGGGCAATTTGACCGTAGCCGACTTGGGCAGTTCTACCTCGAATTCCACAGCCCCCCCCTTAAACTTGAATTTCAATAAGTCACTGAACGATGGTGTGTTAGTTGTGGGTGCGGCTGGAGTCGGTGTCTTACCAGTCGGTGCAGGTGGAACAGGAAGTTGTACAATTTTTAACGGATCAAATTTGGCTAAACTACAAACATCGACACCGAAATATTGCAACGGGTCGGGATCACAACGTTGAGCCGCAGCGCGTAGCCGTTCCCGCGTCACTACCGTAGGCGATATTTTTTGCAGAAAGCATAAGCCGCGCACATCACAAGCTTGTTCTAATTCGGCGGCACGACTTTCGGAATCAGCAGTTGGCGAGGGTTTTTCTCCACGCGCAAGGCGCATTTTGGCGCATTGCAATGGATCGAGTTTACCCTGCATACACAAGCTGAGCATCATGGCTTCAGTCTCTGAACTGAGTTTTAGCTGATAATCACCGCCTAGTTTGGGCGCGTCGTCTGGTTTTCTATAAATCGCGGAAGCTTGCGTTGCTACGGCGATGTTGCCGCCCAGATGGTTTGCGATGCTATCCGCTTCTTGTTCAGCAGCATCGTTAGCATCCGCAATCGAAAGCGATTGCTGAGCCACATAGCCAGACGTGCCTGCTTGTTGTACAATATGAGTCAACTCATGGGCGAGTAATTTTTTGCCTTCATAATTACTTGGTGCATAACGTCCTGCACCGAAAACGACATTTTGTCCTACCGTGTAAGCCTGTGCATTGACCGCGCGGGCAGATGATGCCGCGTGTGCATCGGTGTGAATACGCACTTGGCTGAAATCATGACCAAGGCGCGGTTCCATGAACGCCCGCGTCGCGGAATCTAGCGGTTGCCCAGATTTTCCTAGCACTTCGTGGACGGTAGCGGGAACTTCGGCAACATTGCGATTGGTCGCAGTACGCCGTTGTAGCATTTGCTTTTTACTTGCACACGCCTCGCACTCATCACCTGCAACGGTGTGGTTTCCGCAATCACACTGGCGTTGCAAAATGCCAGTCTGCGTAGGCGGAACGGCTGTTGATTTGGCTACTGCCTTTTGTTGTTGTGCAGTCATGGTTTTATTCATCCTGCTCGATTCACGAGATTAAATTTTGGGTAGTTTATTAATCATCCTGTAGAGACGTTGCACCGCAACGTCTGCCTAACAAATTTCAAAATCTATATATCCCCTGCTCTAAGTTCATCTATCACGGGTTCATAATCTGTCGTAACGGGTGTAAATCCGCCTGAAGCCGCTTTGCTATAAAGCGAGTAGTAATAATCCGCCGCAATGTCCGCTTGTTGCTCACGGTTGAATTCGCGGAAATGTTTTCCAAGCGTGTTAGGTGAAGCATTGGTAAGCGGTCGCCACAACGCACTAGGACCTTTGTAATCATAGCCAACCGTCGCCTGCGCATAAATAGCTTCGCCAAGATATTGCGTTCCCGCGTGTTCATATTGGGAAACATGGGTAAGTTCATGCGTTAGCCAGTGCATATCCGCACTGCCTGCGGTAGCGGTAATTCCTTTGTTAAAATTGATGGTGTGAAAAGTAGTCACGCCCATTCCGCCGCCACCCTTAAATGCGGCTCCGATAGCAGAGATTAATGAATATTCATCTATCCGAACTTGCCAATAAGAAATACTGCTTTTAAACGTTTTCTTCGCTTCAGTGGTTTCTTCCGAAGTTAAAGAGCGGGTATTGAATTTGATAATTTGAAATATCAAATCCCAAACTTCGCCAATCCCCGCAACATCAATCAGCTTACCGACTAGCCGACCGACCCACGCCGCACCTGACAGAATGCCATCTAACAGCCATTTTCCCATGCCTTTGAAGTCGAGATGCCACAACAGTTTCAGACCATCCCAAAGCCAAGACGCAACGCCTGCAATGCCGCTACCCAAATGTTTGATGAGTTTCCAAACGCGTTCAGGAAAATTAACCACTTGTCGCCAAGCTAAAGCCGCACCGCTTTTGAGTACATTCCAACCCCAACGACTGACCGCTTTAATGCCGCCCCAAACTTTGCCGCCTGCCCATTTTATGCCGCGCCAAACCGCACTCGCACCTTTTTTAATTCCACCCCAGACCGCACTTGCTCCCTTCTTAATGCCACCCCAAACCGCACTCGCGCCTTTTTTAATTCCGCCCCATAATTTCCCCCAAAAACCGCCTTGAAGCTGAGGTCGTCCAGTATGTTGGACTTGAACACCGCCGATGGGTGAACGAGACAGCCCTTCTTGCTGTTGAAGTACATGGGTCAGTTCGTGTGCCATCAACCACTGACCTGATGGCGAGGCGGGCTGATAATGTCCTTCGCCGAATACCACATCGCGCCCAACGGTGAAAGCTCTAGCTTGGACGGATTGAGCCAATCGCCCCGCCTCTACGCCCGTGTGAATTCGCACATGGCTGAGGTCATGCCCAAAACGTGGTTCAAAGAATGTGCGGCTTGAGGTCGAAAGTGGTTGTCCACCACCACGAAGCGCGTTAATTCTCGATGCTTGGTTTGGCGATACCGTGGGGGTCTGACCAGCCAGTTCTTTGGTCTGCATGGTTGATTCATCACCCTCGCCCGTTGGGGCTGTGGACTGTTGTTCCTCCCCAGCTCCTTGCGTTCCTGCGTCATCTTCCAGATTGTCGGATTCCAGCAACAGGGCGGCGACTTGTTCTGGGCTGCCGCTCTCTTCTTGTCCGTTTGCTTCCGTTTTTGCGGTGTCATCAGTTTGATTGCCTGCATCTGCCGCCGCTTCATTCTGATTTGCTTCGGCGGCGGGTGTATCGCTAGCCGTCTCGTCTGACGCACGATGCAAGGATTCCATGCCCATTGATACGCTAGGAGGTCGTGACCGTTCCGCACTATTCATTGGAAAGCGCATAACCGAATCGGCAACGCTATCCGCCTCTTGCTCGAATCTATCACCCACCTGTCCCAAAACAAGATCAGGTTGGGGAATCATCGGCTGAGCGGGGCTTACGCGAATTTTGCCAAAATCATGAGCAAAACGTGGTTCGGAGAATTCACGCGAGTTTGTTTGCTCGGATGCCGTCTCGTCCTTCACGCTTTTGCCGTTAAGCGAGCTGTGTACACCGTGAGCAGTTGGCAAAAAGGCGGGGGTTTTGTCTGGTTGAGCAATCTTCATTCTATTCATGACCGATTCCTCCATACACCGATTGGGCAACTTGCTGACCGAGTTGAGTTGGGTTGTTGCCAGTGATGTGAATGCTGCTTGTGGACAGTCGCGCTAACGCACCGCCTTCGGTCAGATGGCTGGCTAGTCCGCCGTTGCTCAGTAGTTGGGTCAGTTCAGCCGTGATACTGGCTTGCAGTAAATGGCGTTGATTGGGGGTGATGTCTACGCCGTCTAAAATCAGCCGCTCAATGTGCAGATTGATGTTCATGACTTGCCTCCTACCACGCCCAACACGCGAAATTCAGCTTCATTGATGGGTTTATCCAGTTTGCGGAACTCGCACCGCATGGCTTCAAAAATCAGCATCATGGTGACTTTGTGCGGCGTGGTTTTTGCGGCTAAAAATGCCGCGTTCAGAGCAATATTGTGTATGCTACCGCCCGTCAGATTAAATTTAGCCAAATGTTCATAATCTAATTCGCCGACTGGCGTTTGTGCTGGAAAAACCTTGCGCCACATTTCAACGCGTTCTGTCGCATTAGGAAACGGAAAGTTGACGATGAAACGTAAGCGGCGCATGAATGCTTGATCCAATGAGCTTTTCATATTGGTTGCCAGTATCGCAAGACCACGATACGCTTCTATACGTTGCAACAGATAGTTAACTTCAATGTTGGCGTAGCGGTCGTGGCTGTCTTTGACTTCACTACGCTTGCCAAACAATGCGTCGGCTTCATCGAAAAATAATACCGCGCCACCATCTTCGGCGGCATCAAACAAACGCCGTAGATTTTTTTCTGTTTCGCCGATGTATTTGCTAACGACGGCGGACAAATCAATACGGTAAAGATTCAAATTCAATGAATTAGCAATCACTTCCGCCGCCATCGTTTTACCTGTTCCGCTTTCACCTGCAAAGAGTACGCTAAGCCCCAGTCCTCGATTCATGGTGTTGAGAAAGCCCCAGTCGTTATAAACTTTGCCGCGTTGGTCAACTTGGTCGGTAATTTGCCGCAACAATACAGAAGGTTCTTTAGGCAAGACCAAATGTTCCCAAAAGGCTTTGGCTTCAATTCGTTGTGCTAACTGATTCAAGCGTGGGCTGGTTTTAATCAGGCAATTTTGCCAGACGCGTTGTTGCAGATCGTCTTGTTCGGTTTTTTCTGTGACAGCATCGCTAGCAATTTGTTGGATGCTGGATAAATCAAGGTTAAATTGTCCAGCCAAGCGAGCCGACAATTCATCGAATGTTTCCCCTAATGCGTCATGCCAAGCCGTTTGTTGTTCGATGGCAGTCGGTTTATTTATTTCTAACATCAAGCTGTCTAATTCAGGATGAATATCGCGTGTACCAAGCACCACGACACCACCGCCACTGGCTAACAGACGTTGCAAGATAGTTCTAATCTGTGACGTAGCATCGTCCACTTGATGGGCATCCAAATACAGCGCGAGTGGCAATAATAGGCGTTCACGTCCCCATAAACGTAATAGACTTTCTAGTTCACTGCTTTGCGTGGGCAATGTTTCAACGGGGAATTGCGCTATTTGTAAACCCAGTTGAGACAAGGCATGACGAGCTACTGCCAATTTTGCCTGTGTATCCGCTCCCGTGAGTTGAATAAGCAAACACCGTTGTTCCGCTTCATTGGCATGAGTTTCTAAATAATGGCGTAGCATTTGTGCCGCTTGTAGTTGCGAGGGTGCTAATGCGGTGGTATCGGCGTTAGCTATTGCCAACGGAACGGCAAATGGCATTAATCTGTCATCTAATAATTGCTTAGGTTCAACTAGATAATTAACGATACGTTCATCGGCGCGTAACGCGCTGGTAGTCAGCGGCTCAGCGGCAGGTTGGTTAATTTCTAATAATCGCCAATAACGTAACGGTCTACTGGCAGACAGTGCATCCCATTCAGGATTATCAAATAATTTTAATGCCAGTGCGAACGTGGGATAAGGCTTATAAGGATTGTCCTGTGCTTTAGCGCACAAGGCGGCAGTTTTGCCATCCAACTCCATCGCAACACAAAGCAGTAACACATCGCGTTCAAAACGGCTTAGTCCAAGTTGTCGGCTAAGAATAAGTAAAACGGGCGGCGGTTCGACAGCTTCTGCCGCCGTCATTTTTTCAGCGATTTCCGCTATCAACTTATCTTTGCTAGCGGTGTCATCTTTTGCCGCTGATTTGGGACAAGCACTTTTAAACCAGCAAGTCTTTTCCTTGCCACTAACCGAAATAGGTTCTAGCGCGGCAATTTGTCGTTCCAGACGCAAATGTAGCCACTGTAGTGCGTCACTTAAGTAGGTATTATTGGCTTGTAGCCATTGCTGATAGTCGCTCATGTGATGGTCACCTTTTGATTATCAGCAAATACAAAACGTGGCGGGTTGTCCTTACGGTCAAAGGGCAGACTATCTACGCCATCTACCCGTATATAAACGGGTTGCAAGCTCAGTACCGATGCTGATGGTATGTCAAACACTAAAGTATCCGTTGCGGTAATATGCGGGTTGGCAGTGACTTCACGATCTCCCAACAATAACCTTGCCGCTTGGTTAACCAACACTTTCGGGCTACATTGGACGGTCAGCGTGACATTGCCTGCTATGCGAACCACAGGATTGGCGGGTATTATCTGATTCACTTTGATAGCCAATGGTAGGCTTAATTGATTGGTCACTCGGCTACTCCCTGCTTGTTCAATCACTGCGGTCACTGTGTACAATCCAGCTGCCCAATCAGTTTGCACTGAAACATCATTGGGTAGTTCAAATCGTATATCTGTGTCGCTACGGTCAGTGTCAGGGATGACAATAGTTCGTATGCCCAGACTGGGATGGCTAAAAATCAGGCTGACTTTATCGCCGCTCAAGTGTTGCCCTTGAAACGTCAAGAACAAGCCTAGCCAAGCATTGGGCAAAGAAGGCAGACGTTCAGGCGACTCTTTGTCTGCCAAGAAACTGATGTAAATTTTATCCAGCCGAGGAAAAGACCCTAATAAGGTCTGCACGCCCCTATCATCTTGACCGCGTTGTAAAACAGGCGGTGCGGGGTTAACGGCATCGTCAGTCTCAATCAACACCACACTAGCACGATAGGCAACCGACAACGCAAAAGGTGTTTCAAAAAATATCGACCATATTTTTGATAATTCATCCAAATTTAGCGGTAACGCGGTAATTCTAACTGGCTCCATTGCTTTATCGAGATTAGAGCCGCTCAATACTACCCGACTAGCAATAGCATCTTGAATGGCTAGTCTCGATAACACAGCATTGGCATGTAAATCACGCGCTACTGCACCCAACATACGTTGTGGCTCTAACGCATTTTCATCACCATAAAATGCCAGTAGATAATATAAATCCAATGCCACTTGTGGTCGTTGAGTCAGTTTTCCTGCAGAGTCACGCGTTGGCAAATCGTTATTGCGTAACGACGGATTAGACATTACTTGATACAGACAAAGCTGTACCCAACGTTGTGCATTAGGCGGTGGCGTATTTTGTGGTCGTCCGATAACCACCTCCGCACCACCGACTGCTTGTTGGGCGGCTTTTTGAACAGCCGCCGACAATGCGGCGGTGACGGTAGCGATGGCAAGTGAATTACTCATGTTCTGCCCCCATTACGTTGTTTAAGATAGTCGTCCAGACTCATGGTGGTACTGGTTGCACGCGGCTTTGCAACTGATTTTTCTGTACTTTGGCTAGCACGAATTTCGATACGTCCTATGGTGACTTGAATCGTCGGTGCAGGTGCTGGTGTCTCGCTATCAGATTGGCTAGCAGGTGTTTGCATATTCGCCTGACTAGGTATGTTCGACACGCGGGTGATTTGTTCGGAGCGCACAGCTATGCTGACGGGTTTAACAGGTGCAGAATGCGGTGATTCTTTTTCACGGCGGTCAGTTGCCGACACTTCTTTGATGACCCGCTCGCTGTGCGTGGTTTCAGTAAAACGCTCCTGCACACGTTCAACAAAAGTGTGGGTGTTTTCTATGGGTAGCGGAGTGTGACGAAGTTCATGCGTAACGGGTTTATCAACGAATTGGGTAGCACGGTGACTGACTGGTTCGGTATCAACTGGAGAAAAACCCCGCTGATTTATAGACGGTTTCTGCTCATGATTAGGCGATTCGGTCTTCTTAATCACAAGTTCGGGCTGTTCAATAATCTTAGGCGGTTCTTGCCGACTGGCTTCTTTTTGAACAGGGACATCAGCGGCGGAAGTCACCGTTTTTTGTATAACAGGATTATCTGTAGCCCTTGTCGTAGCCGCTTGCACCCGAACAGGCGGGTCAGATACTTGCTGAACGACATCCAAATTATTTTTAATGGCGGGTTCGCTGTCCAGCGTTTCAAACCGACTCGCTAAACGCGGTTGCACAGGTTCTACCTGATGCAGTGTTAACGCCGCTAAATGACTTAAGTATCGGCTCATTGCATCACCCGCTCCAGATAAAGTCGCCGCCGTGTTGGACTCATTGCCAAAATATCCGCTTCACGCCAAGCGTAAGCCTTAGCTAACAGATGCACTTCATTCAAAACACGTTGCGCCCAAGCATTGATTTCGCTCCAAAGAAATGAGGCAATATCAAAAGCCGCTAACCAATTATGCTGACAAGCAGGGCAAGATAATTCCAACTGTAAATTAGCTTGAGGGTCTGCCTCTGACATTGCCGCTTCCACTTTTTCCAGAATTTCTTCGGGCAATTGATGCACCGTACAAACCTGACCATCACGCGAGGCGGATAATAAACAGCGTTCAAACAACACGC
This sequence comes from Methylococcaceae bacterium UBA4132, assembly GCA_002380945.1. GTDB lineage: Bacteria > Pseudomonadota > Gammaproteobacteria > Methylococcales > Methylomonadaceae > UBA4132. Next base: position 24,350 of record DFWO01000146.1, read on the forward strand.
TACGCGCTTCGTCCACGCTTTGAATGACTTCAATCAATAGCAAATCCTGACTATCAGGTAGCCGAAACGCCAGCTCAAAATCTGCTTGTTTCAATACTAATGGCTGTTGTACCACATCATTCGATGCCACACTAATATCCGCCACATCCAGCACCAATTCCAACTGCTCATCACAAACTGGACAGCTTGCCAGACTGGTTAATTTTGACCCAAACAACGCCTCGCGTAGTTTCAACACCAAGCCATCGCGCTGACCAATAGGCAATTTTAACAATTGCTGTTCGGATAATTCTGGATGCACCGTAGCAAGCAGTGTCAACAAGCGGCGCGAACCCGACTGCGACGAGCCGAGTTCCCACGCTGTCAACAAATCCGCCGTCGTGATGGGATTCATGACTATTGCGGTTCGGTAAAGGTTTCTTCAGCGGGTTCAGGAACTTCATAATCGCGCTCCCAACCCTCGTTTTCCAACTTGATATGCTGAATAGCAATAGCATTGGCGTTGGCATCCAAATCAGGCATTGCTTGAAATTCAGACACCCAGCAGCGAAATATTTTATAAGCAACCGCTAACTGCCCCGCTTCATTGTAAAGCTCAATGATGATGTCTTTACGAAAATCTTTGAGCGATACTTCCGAACCTAGCCCTGAACCGAAATTCCAAACTTTATTCGCCCACTGTTCAAACTCTTTATCGTGAGTAACGCCGCGCTCTAAACTAATCGCTTCATATTCGGTACGACCAGGTGATTTTCGGCTACTACTAGGATCGCCGCCTTCGCGGTGTTTAACCACCTCCGTCGTCCGCTTGAGTGCGCCGACTTTACTCACACCCGCCACATATTTGCCATCCCATTTAACGCGAAACTTGAAGTTTTTATAGGGATCGAATCGTTGTGCATTAACGCTAAACTGTGCCATGACTTGTTCTCCTTAAACTTCAATTTGTCCAGCAATTTGCTGGAGTTTAATGACGACAAACTCGGCTGGCTTTAAAGGCGCGAAGCCGACTACGATGTTGACGATACCCGAATTGATATCAGTTTGATTGGTGGTTTCTTTATCGCATTTAACAAAATAAGCATCTCTGGGCGTTGTTCCCTGAAATGCGCCTTGGCGAAATAAGTTGTGCATGAATGCACCGATGTTCAGACGAATCTGCGCCCAAAGTGGCTCATCGTTGGGTTCAAAAACCACCCATTGCGTACCGCGATAAAGACTTTCTTCAATAAACAATGCCGTGCGACGGACGGGAATATATTTCCATTCATCGGCTAATTGATCAGCACCGCGTATCGTTCTAGCTCCCCAGACTACGCGACCACTGCCTGTAAAATTACGCAAGCAGTTGATACCTATCGGATTGAGCATCCCATTTTCGGCATCGTTGAGATTTACTTGTAAGCCTTGAATACCGCTTAACGAAGCTTCAAGACCCGCTGGCGCTTTCCAAACGCCGCGAGAGGTATCAGTACGCGCCATAATGCCCGCCACCATGCCACAGGGAACAAAAGTGTCGATTTGCCCTTCACTGATGGGGTCACTTTGCAATACGCGTGGGAAATACAAGGCGGCATTACGCGTTTCAACGCCTGATAAATTCAATGCACTTAATCCATCACGAGCAGTAGCCGCTGCCGTTTCTTTATTTGCTCCCCAACCAGCAGGTGAGTCAACAATCAGCACGGCTCGTCTATCAGCACAATATTTCATGGCATCTTGATAGACACTACTCAATGTATCGCCATTGCGTGTATCAGGCGGAATACACAGCAAATTAAACAAATCCGCTTTATCTAAAGCATACATTCCTGTTTTGGTAGCTTTGTCACCGATGATGTCGTTTTTGGTGGTTAAAGCCGCACTATCTGCACCACCAGTAAATTTTTTGAATTTACTGGAGTCTGCGGCGGGGTCTGCGGGGTCTTCCTCTGGTTTTGCATCTAGTGGCTTAGTAGTCACTAAATCAGGCGTGCCATCGACTTTTTTTTGAACAAGCACAAGATTTGATTCAGCGGCTAGTACCCGATCCAGTCGCCGCGCACCTGCACCAGAAGTAATTGCAACATTGAGAAAACGTTCAACACGACCTTTGCCAGGTTCTTCGTAGACGGTCAAATTGAACAAATCAGTCTTAGCAATACCATAACGACTTGCAACGTCATCGGTAATGCCTTTTACATCCACTGTATAGGTAAATTTATCTCCCGCTGCTCCAACGCTGATTGCCTCTAATTTGAGGTCTGCATTTTTTGACTTAGTAGCCGATTTTTGTAATCGAACGATAATGGCCTGTTGCCCACCATTCAAATAAAAATCACGAACAGCGTAGACCATTGGAAAGTCCACATGTAAATCACCGAAAGTTCGAGTGAAATCACTATAGCTATTGATGGTGATTGGCTCATCGGTCGGCCCTCGTAAAGCGCGACCCAGAAAAGCGGTGATTGATGTGGCTACACCCGTAATGGTGCGAACGCCGCTGGGAATTTCCTCGATGTATACACCGGGATAGGAGAGTATTGCAGGCATGATGTACTCCTCTTTAGTGCTACTTGACACCAGATTGCACATCCGCGAGAAGTGAATCTTGCGTGTCGAAACAGGCTGCTATTGGCAGAACCTCAAACCCAGATTAAGCCTTGCCAGCCAACCAAAATAAAAAAGGTTAAGTATATTGCGATAAGTCGCTCTGTATTGGTACGCTAAAACTATACTGCGTGTATTCGCAATACACAACCATACGACACTAATCACTTAACTGAAAAATTAGTCAACTAAGATTTAAAATAGTTCAAAAAATATAAATTTTTTATTCTGGTCAACCAAAACCTGACACTTTTGACTACTCTAGTCTAATAGCCGCTGACACATGGAAAAGAGATAATGAAGCAATTATTATTCGAGGTGTTGATGAGCGAGAAACGAGCCACCAAGAGATAGCCAAAAGAATTTAAAGAAGAAGTGGTAGCGTTGGTCACCGAACAAGGTGACAGGGTGGCACAAGCAGCAGAGTCAGTGGGTATTTGCACGAATCAACTGTATCGTTGGAAACAAGAGCAAGAGGCGACACGAGACAGTCTGCTGACAGCGGATGAGAAAGCGGAACTGTTGAGCTTGCGCAAGGAAAATAAACGTCTGCGCATAGAGCAAGGAATCTTAAAAAAGGCGAGTGTCTTCTTTGCGAAAGAAATGCAGTGAAGAGTCGTTTTATCAAAGACTTATCGGTGATTTATTTTATTAGGCTGTTGTGTCGAGTGATGCAAGTGAGTCATTCTGCCTACTATGATTGGCGTAAGCGATCGGCTAAGCTGATCAGTGCCGAAGAACAGCATCTATATCGTCGTATGAAACAGCTGTTTGCTGAAAGTCTGGGCAGTCTAGGCTCAGAACGATGCTGAAACACTTGCGCAAAGAAGGCTTTATCATAGGACATTATCGTGTTCGCCGCTTGATGGCGAGACTATACCTCAAGGTCATGCTACGGCGTGCTTACAATGCCACCACACTGCGTAAACACACGCACGCGGTGGCAGAAAACCTTGTCAATCAAGACTTCAACCCCAAAGAGGCAAACCAAGTATGGGCAGGCGATATAACCTACTTACGCACCCACGAAGGCTGACCGTATTTAGCCATTATCATGGACTTATACTCCCGACGCATCATTGGCTGGGCGATGGACAAACACATGATCTTTGGACTGGTTGAGCGAGCAATGCTGATGGCGATTCATTGCTTGTTGGGATAATCCTGTCGTTGAACGCTTCTTTGGCAGTTTAAAAAACGAATGACTGTTGAAAATCTATCACTTAACCAGAGACACTACGAAACAAAGCGTGCAGCACTACATTCGTTACTATAACCAAGTACGCTTACATTCTGCTAACGGCGATTTATCCCCTAGTGTTCTTGATCTGTCTCAATCATAAAGTGTCAGGTTTTGGTTGAGCAGAACAAATAAACATTTTTGAAATTAAAAACATAAAGTAAAAAAAATATAAAAAATGTTATAAGGCTTAATTAATCTATATAATATTATTAAATATTCACTATTTAACATGTTCTATTTTCCATGAGAGACTTTGGCGTTAAATTGAAGCTTGCAAAAGAGTTTGTCGGTTTTATGGGTAGCTCACCCGAATTCAGGTCTTTGTTTGAAAAGAAAAGTCAGCAATATCACAACACCTATTCCGCACTGGACATCAGAAATGCTAAATTGAAGCTGTTAGGTGTTGAGCCATCTGCTTTACAGACAGAACATAAATTACCGCCTATTATTAACTGCCGCATGGCAAAAGGCGGAACTGGAAAAACGACTATTTGCGGCGGCATTGCTTCTGCTTTGTCCATGTTTGGCTACCGCGTTTTAATGATAGATGGTGATCCGCAAGCCTCATTGACTGGGCTTTTTGGTATTAATTGGGCGACCGAAAACATCACGCATATCGGTGAGTTAATGCTTAAATTTTCCCGTAAAGAAGAATACCGCATAGAAAACGCCGTCAGACCGCTTTATGAAGGCAATATGCTTGACCTGATTGCTTCTGATATTTCTCTAGTCAATGCGGATTCTTGGCTGATGGGCGTTACCAGCCGTGAGTTTGTATTTAAAAAATTTCTCGATGCCAACGTGGAATTTTTTAGCAAATATGATGTGATTATGATTGATTCAGCACCCTCAACAAACCTTCTGACTAATACGTTTATGTGCGCCTGCCAAAAAATATTGGCTGTCGTTTGGCTAGATGGGCAATCGCTTAAAGCCATGCAAATTTTGGTCAGTAATGTCAATGAATTGAACGATGCCTTTCATTCGATGGGATTTCATTTGGATGTCCATATTGTCGCTAACGGCTATCACCCCAGCTATAGTCCGTGCAAAGATGCCATGTCCACCTTAATATCAAGTTACCCAGACAAGATAAACAATACCGTTATTCCGCACGCAGTGAGTTTCATGAAACAAGTTGAGCTGTTTAAAGAAGAAAATAGCGGCACTGTTTTGGAAAGAGAACCAAACTCCATAGCCGCTAGAGCCATTATTGATTTATCAAAAAGCCTGGTTAAAGAATATGACATCAAACTTTCTGGCATTCAGGTTATTTAATAAAGGTACTCTTATGAAAAAACCAATTACCGTCAGCGGTCTTATACAAACAGGCGTTATTCAAGACAACCTTACAACCAGTTTACCAAAATTTAAAGGACAGTCTGATTTTTCCAGTGACATTACCATTCAAATAGCATTAGAACAAATACAACCTAATCCCTATCAACCCAGACGCATATTTCCTGATATAGAGCTACAGGAACTGGCGGCTTCTATTGCAGAAATAGGACTAATCCAACCCATAGCGGTCAGAAAAATTAGTGAAACATCCTATCAAATCATTGCGGGTGAGCGTCGATTCAGAGCCTTTAAATTGCTCAATAAATCAGAAATACCGTGTGTTCTATTTAGCTGTGCCGATGCCGATATGGCAGTCATGGCGATTGCCGAAAATGTCAATCGGCAAGACTTGAGTGATTATGAAATTTCCAAATCTATTCGTAATGTAGAAAACTTGTTCCCTAGCAAAACCAGTCTTGCCGAATCTTTAGGATTTCAGCGCGAAGACATGTACCGATATTTTGCTTACGATGCCCTGCCAGAATTTGTGATTGAAAAACTGGAAGCCAATCCAAGGCTTTTATCCAGAAATGCCGCCGCTGACATTAAGCGTATTTTTAATAAAATATCTCCTGAGCATTACGAATTTGCTTTGACGGCATTCAAAGAAGCCGTTGCGCTGCTTGAGTTGGCAGAAATAGATCAAACCAAGATAGCCAATTTTATCTCTCTTAAAGTCAAACATTTTAGTGATGGTGAAATTCTGGAAGTGAATAACAAAAAAGAAGAATTTTTTATCAATAATAAAAAAATCGGGCATTTTTTCTCGTCACATAAAGGCGTAGAAGTAAAAATTGCCGTAGGTGTGCTGAGTTATGAAAAAACCGAAGAACTTAAAGAAATTCTAAATAATTTCCTAAATTCCTCCAGCTCGCAGTCTTAAAATATGTAAAAAGTGTATCTACTAGATACACTTTTTATCAAAGTTTTGAGAGAAAACCGCTTAAAGCCGTTTAACAAGGTGTCGAAAAATATCGACACATCAGACTGCTCAGATGTGTGATTAGCGTACTCACTTGTTAATTAACATACAAAACTACCCTGGAATTGGGAAAATCTATATCCTATCAACTTGAAGATACTGTGTTGAGGGTTTGAAAATTATCGGTAATTCTAGTGGCGAGAGAGTCTTTGATTTTCAAAATGGTTTGTGTGAAGAAAAGAGCAAGCCGTTCACGGAAATCCTGAGCAGACTGAAAGGCGACATTATTGCGAACCTGCTCATTCATGAGCTTCCATAATCGCTCGATGGGGTTAAGATTGGGGCTGTATGGCGGTAGATAGTGGAGTTGTATGCGATGCGCCAAAGCCGCGTCTTTAACGGACTGGCTATGATGGTAACCCGATTGATCCAAAATAACGTGCAGATTTTCTGCTTGTAGGTAGGATTGCCTGAGTTTTGCAAAGAAACCGTTGATGGTGTCTGCATTGACGGTTTCAACAAAATCGCTGGTGACGGTCAGGATTTTCAGTTCGATTGCGCCGATGATGTTGACTCGTGTTCTGGACGAGGTGGTTGCAATGGGCTTGTCCGCGCCTTTTTTAATCCATCCGTAGCCAATCTTGGTTGCCATGGTGGGGTGTACGGCATCGATGAAAAGAATGGTGGTCATGCGCTCGGGGCAAAAACATACGCCAAGGAATTTCAATCGCTACATACTACTGAAAAATCTAGCGTACTATTTTTTCCAAATTCTGAGTTTGCTCCTACTTAAGTTATTGACTGGCAATAAGCCGTACACCATTACGATTGTGGAAGCTAATAAACAGCATAATCCCAGAGATAATAGAAGTTACGCATTGACAGAGGGTGTAGGCTATGTATTTTGAACGCACCGAAGCCAAAGAAAGTTGGCAAATAATGATAAGAGAAAGCAGCCGCCCAACGGCAGCCCATTGTACATTGGCGATGCATGCA
>DFWO01000050.1 GCA_002380945.1 Methylococcaceae bacterium UBA4132
GAAATTACCCATGATTTTGAAGTTATTGAGGTTTAACCATTTTGAACAAATTGCAATTACACGGCTTTAACAATTTAACAAAGTCGCTCAGTTTCAATATTTATGATATTTGTTATGCACCCGCCGAACAGCAACAGGCTTATATTGAATATATTGATGAAGCCTACAATTCAGATAAATTGACACAAATTCTAATGGATGTGGCAGAAATTATCGGTGCACAAGTGCTGAATATTGCTCGTCAAGATTATGATCCACAAGGTGCAAGTGTGACGATGTTGATTTCCGAAGGGGATTCACCGCCACCACCCAGCATGAATTCGCAATCGCCAGGTCCTTTACCCGACACCATATTAGCGCATTTAGATAAAAGCCATATCACCGTACACACCTATCCTGAAAGCCATCCTGATAGTGGTATTAGCACGTTTCGTGCGGATATTGATGTATCAACCTGTGGTCGCATTTCGCCATTAAAAGCCTTGAATTATTTAATTCATAGTTTTGAATCCGATGTGGTGACAATGGATTATCGTGTGCGCGGTTTTACGCGTGATATATCAGGTAAAAAACATTATATCGACCACAACATCACTTCGATTCAAGATTTTATTGCCAAAGATACTCAAGAAAGCTATCAAATGATTGATGTGAATGTGTATCAAGAAAATATTTTCCACACCAAAATGATGTTGAAAGAAACAGAATTGGAAAATTATTTGTTTGTCAAAGAAAGCAATTTATCAGGTGATCAAAAAGTTGAAATTGAAAAGAAACTGCGCAGGGAAGTGATGGAGGTTTTTTATGGTCGAAATTTTCGCCGTAAAAAAATTAAAGTCGCTGATCCTCAGTAATTCAAGTTTGAGAATTTAAACCCATCAGGTTTTAAAACCTGATGGGTTTTTTTATGCCTGTGCTAATTGCCGCGCAATTAATACGATGGGATGCAATACTTCCATTCTCATTCCCCGTTCTTGCAACCCCGCCTGAATATGCAAAGCGCAACCGATGTTAGAACTCACTAGATAACGCGCTGGTGTAGACTCGGCAGCATTCAACACATCCGCTAACAACACTTCTGCCATCGCCGAATGTTCCAACATATAACTGCCTGCTGAACCACAACAAACAATTGTATTCGGTAACTTAGTGATGCTGAGTTGTGGAATTTGTTGCAACAGTTGTAACGCACCTTGTTCTGCTCGCATGGCATTTTTTAATGAACAAGGTGTATGCAAACACACCGATTCCGCTAAGGGTTTAAGTTGTGCGCTGAGATTTACATTAGCCTGCATCAAAAACTGGCTAATATCCATTACTTTATGGGCAAATTCAGGGTATGCGTAATCTTGTAATTGGCTGCCACAACCGCTGGCAATAGTGACTATAGCCATCAACGATGGATTGGTAAAAGCTTGAGTATTAATGCTTGCTAACTGATCGGCAGTCGCTTTATCGCCGCTATGCAAATCCAGCGCACCACAACAAGTTTGCTGGGCGGGTATAGCCACATTAAATCCTGTCGCTGTTAATACTTTAATCGCCGCATGAATGGTTTCATGATCTAACAGTGACCCCATACAGCCGATAAATAATCCTACCGTACCTTTACAGTCTGCCGTTGCTGAATACTGTTCTGCCAATGTGGTCGGTTCGGTGTAAGTCGGTAACAACCTGTCCATTTTGCCCAGCCCTAATAAGTTCAGTAATTTCAGCGAACGGGCTATTTTTTGTAAACCCGTCGTTTGATATAGCTTTAAACTCGACTGAGCAAACCTCTGAGCCGTTTTATTATATGCAACTTTTTTCAGTACCGATAATGCTAAAGATGGTTTAGTTTCCTCATAAAATTGACTACGAAAATTATCAATTAAACGACTATAAGGCACAACGGCAGGGCATACGCGCTCACATTCTCGACATAATAAACAGTTATCAATATGCGCCCGTACGGCTTTTGAATCGGTCAATTCTCCACTCGTATATGCCTGAATTAAGGCAATGCGTCCACGCGGGGATTCATTTTCATTTTGGGTTTTCGTATAAGTAGGGCAGGTCGGTAAACATAAACCACATTTGACGCAAATATCGGCATCCGCGACTAAATTATTCATGGGTTTTGTTAGCCAATAATTCAACAATGTGACTGTATTCTTCGAGCTTAGGGCGATATAAAAATAAACCTAACACTGATAACCCTGTGAAAATGATGAGGTTATTATTGCCATCACCGAGCATAAACAACACAAACCCAAATGCACCGATACTTTCCATTAAAGCCATAGACACGATAACTGTGACTAAATAACGTTTTTTTGCTTCGGCTTGGAAGTTTGCTTGCGTGAGTGGCATGGTTTGATTAAGTTTCAGTTGAATATGTCGTAGCAAATTAGTCATCGGAAACGAGACGATAGCGACAATGTATAAAGCGGTTCTGATTTTGACACGGGTTATTTCAGGTAAGGGTTGTTGTAGCTCCGTGCCGATAGTGAAACAAATCACCAAATAAGTCGCCAGCATAACGAGCATAATGCCGACAATCAGCCACGGTAATTTAAGATCAGCTTCTAAGGATTTATGGTCAATCGGATTGTACATTTTGAGTCCTGATAAGAAAAAGTAGGCATCCAATAACGTTAGCTATTGGCTAGTAAAACAGCTAACGCTGTTTTACGCCTGTAGCACGATACAGTCGCATCAGCATGATGAATGCGAAAAAATCATACAAACTGTGAATAATGATAGGGATTAGTAAATTGCTGTCACCACCGCCCATATCCATAGATAAGCTTAAATACACACCGACGACAGTCACTAGCACGGCGTACAACGGTGTCACAGCATGAACTAGTCCAAAAATAATATTGCTAACATATAATCCAGCGGCGATGCCCCATGAGGCGGTAATCCACGGTTGAATAACACCGCGAAATAACAGCTCTTCAGACACCCCCGCGATAATGGCTAATACCAGTAAATCAGTCCAGTCATGCTGATGCAGGCTGGGTGCTAAGGTGCGTAACAGTAAATCTTTAATATCAACCAAAGACTTTTGGGGCAAGTATTCTAATGCTAAAAATAGCAACACTAAGGGTGCAGTCCCTATGATGCCAATCGCTATCGCAGGTTCTGAAAAAGACAGCATGGCAAACGGGTCAATATCGGCAATCCAGCCTAATAATAAGGCGACAATAATTAATGAAGCCTCAAATACGCAGGCGGTTTTAAAAAAATGAGTTGAATGATTCATTGTGACGGCTAACAAAATGAAGAGGAGGGCATTTTAAACAAAAATCGGTAAAATAACGGATTTACTTCATTATCATTGATAACTCTATGCCTTGCTACGTTTATAAAAGCTTAAAAAAACACTTGTTTTACCTATATATTATTAACAAAGATGATTTTTCCAGTGTGCCAGAAGAACTGTTACACAGTTTTGGCGAGTTGGAGTTTGTCTTAGCATTAGAACTTACGCCAGAACGCAAACTTGCTAAGGAGGATAGTCAAAAAATCCTTGATAGTCTGCATACAAAAGGCTTTTTCGTGCAATTGCCACCACAAACTCATTAATTATCATAATGTAGTGGTCTAATGAAAACGCCACCCTCCCCGATGGTTGATAT
>DFWO01000147.1 GCA_002380945.1 Methylococcaceae bacterium UBA4132
TATTTGGAACGTCATTTTGAGCCAAATCCGAACGATGAATTCAAGATGGAGCCACCATAAGACGCGTCGTTTAGCCGACGCGTATCCGGACTTCCAGTCCGTAACTCAAACCCACCAGCTTTTAGCTGGTGGTTGTTTAGTCATCAATTTTTAGGGCTATCAAGATTTGTTTTTAACCTGAATGGATAAAAAACGTCAGTGGTTTATGGCATCATATTTCCTCAAACAATTAAAAATCGGCTGAAGAATAAGGGCTTATGCGGTATTATCACGCACCTTTTTTAAAACTATAGGAAGCAAACATGACTCAAGATGAATTGAAACAAAAAGTTGCTAAAGCAGCTATCCCTTATGTAAGAGATGTCGCCATTATCGGTGTGGGTACAGGTTCTACCGTTAATCACTTTATTGATTATTTGGCTGATTTTAAAGCGGATATTGAAGGCACAGTATCAAGTTCTCTCGCCAGTACCGAGCGGTTAAAAAAATTGGGTATCCCTGTGTTTGATTTAAATGCGGTCGGTACATTGGATGTTTATGTCGATGGTGCCGATGAAATTAGCCCACACAAACATTTAATTAAAGGTGGTGGTGGTGCATTAACCCGCGAAAAAATTATTGCCGCTGCCAGTAAAAAGTTTGTTTGTATTGCTGATGGATCTAAACAAGTTGATGTATTAGGTGCGTTTCCATTGCCTGTTGAAGTCATTCCAATGGCAAGAAGTTATGTGGCTAGAGAACTGGTTAAGTTAGGTGGTCAACCTGTGTGGCGGGAAAACTACATTACTGATAACCACAATGAAATTCTTGATGTGCATAATCTGAATATCCTCAACCCAATTGAATTGGAACAAATCATCAATAATATTGTTGGCGTGGTTACAGTCGGTATTTTTGCTATGCGTCCAGCCGATGTAGTGTTAGTTAGCCAAGGCGATGAGATTATCACGTTCTAACATGTTAATCGTTACTATATAGCTCTGCATTAATTAGTGGGAGAGACGTTGCAATGCAACGTCTCTACAATGCATGTTACGTTCACATATTCTATAACCATTGCGCTACCTTCTTGGCATAATAGGTCAAAATCGCATCACTACCCGCGCGTTTAAATGCTAACAAGGCTTCCATCACAACCGCTTTTTCATCTAGCCAGCCGTTCATAGAGGCTGCTTTGAGCATCGCGTATTCACCGCTGACTTGATAAGCAAATGTAGGCACACCGTATTGATCTTTAATGCGGCGAATAATATCCAAATAGGGCATACCAGGTTTGACCATCACCATATCCGCGCCTTCTTGTAAATCTAGCTGCACCTCGCGCAGTGCTTCATCGGAGTTAGCAAAATCCATTTGGTAGCTGTATTTATTGCCTTTGCCTAAGTTGCCAGCAGACCCCACTGCATCTCTAAAAGGACCATAAAAACTGGAAGCATATTTGGCAGAATAGGCGAGTATCAGGGTATTAATATAAAGCTCGGCTTCTAAGGCTTGTCTGATGGCACCGATGCGACCATCCATCATGTCAGACGGTGCGACTATATCAGCCCCCGCTTCGGCATGAGAAAGGGCTTGTTTGACTAATACGGCAATAGTTTCATCATTCAGCACATAGCCGTTAGCATTGATTAACCCGTCTTGTCCGTGGATGGTGAACGGATCTAAGGCAACATCGGTAATAATTCCTAAGTTGGGTAAAGCTTGTTTTAAGGTTCTCACGCTACGCTGTACTAAGCCATCAGGATTATAGGCTTCTGCGGCATCGTCTGATTTTTTGTCAGCGGAAATAACTGGAAATAAGGCAATCGCGGGAATGCCTAATTCATAGACTTCACGCGCTTGTTCAAGTAATAAATCCAGCGAGTAGCGTTCAACGTCTGGCATGGACGCAATGACTTGTTTTTGCTTCGTGCCTTCGATGACAAACATTGGATAAATGAGATCATCAACAGACAATGAATTTTCGCGCATTAAGCGACGGGAAAATTCATTGTAACGCATTCTTCTCATGCGTGTAGGCATTGTGATGTTATGATATGTCATCTTATTCTCGGCTTGGTAAGTTAGCGGTTACAACTGCAATTTTAGCCGATTTTACGCATCATGTCGCCGATAGTTACCAGCAAAGGATAAGAATACCATCGGTTTTATTTTAGAGGGTTTTATGAAAGTTAAACACACTACATTATTTGGATTATTTGCAATATTGCTGGCATTTATGCCGTTTGCTCAAGTGACAGCGGCTGAGTTAGCTGCGCCACAACAAGCAATCGCAGGTGCATCTGAAGAATTGCAAAAAAGAATGCAGGATAAAAATTTTGTTAAAGATTTTGCACAGGTCACTGATTTTGTTAATCAAACAATCTATCCGCACACTGATTTCGATAAAATTTCAGCATTAGTGTTAGGTAAACTGTGGAAAACAGCAACACCTGACGAAAAAGAGCGTTTTAAACATGAATTTAGAATACTCTTGATTAGAACGTATTCCCGCGCTTTTGTTGAATTCAAAGAATGGTCAGTACACTTCTTGCCACTGGAAATGGAAGCTGGCGCGACTAAAGTCATGGTAAAGACCGAAGTATTACAACCTGGTATTAAACCTATCGGTGTTGATTACCGCATGGCATTGAGCAATGGTGAATGGAAAGCCTATGACATCATGATTGAAGGCGTGAGTTTGGTCACAAACTACCGCACGACGTTTAGTAATGAAGTAGAAACCAAAGGGTCATTATCCGCGGTAATTGATGGATTGGCTAAACGCAATGCTGAGGCATTATCAGCAAAAAACTCGTAAAGGAATGATAGTAAACGCACCGACACTCATCGGTCAGTCTGCACAGCATTCCTAAATACACTCAAATGACTACTCTGTCACAATGTGGCAGGGTGGTTTTTCATAGACTACTCCGCGTGGTCAACGCATGACTCAACATGAGCGATTATCAAGCTTTATATAACGCGCTATTAGAGGCAAAAGCCGATGCGTGGGTCGAATTATTACCAACACAGCTAGCAAACGCTTTTGATTCAACCCAACATGGCGATTTAGTACGCTGGCAAGCCGCTATTCAACAATTGCCAGAACTCACACCCTCACAACGGCTATTGAACGATGATACCGTGCAAATCGGTTGTCCGGACGATGTGAATATGGCTGAAAAAAATCAACTCGAACAGTGCTTAAGAGCCTTTCATCCGTGGCGTAAAGGTCCTTATCAATTATTTGATATTCATATCGACACCGAATGGCGTTCGGATTGGAAATGGAAGCGATTAAAACCACATCTCGCGCCGCTTGAACATCGTTTAGTATTAGATGTCGGTTGCGGCAATGGTTATCACGCTTGGCGAATGTTAGGTGAAGGGGCAAAAAGAGTGGTTGGCATTGATCCGACTTTACTCAGTGTAATGCAGTTTCAACTCATTAAAAAACTGTATGGTGATGCCCCTATTGATGTCTTACCGCTAGGCATAGAAGCCGTACCCAGCAATTTACAAGCGTTTGATACTGTGTTTTCAATGGGCGTACTTTATCACCGCCGTTCACCTATCGAGCATTTATTAGAACTTAAAGGCTGTTTACAAGCAGGCGGCGAATTAGTGTTAGAAACCTTAGTCATTGAGGGCAGCTTAGGTGAAGTATTAGTGCCTGAAGAACGTTATGCGAAAATGCGCAATGTCTGGTTTTTACCCAGTTGCGCGACATTAATAAGCTGGATGACCCGCTGTGGTTTTAAAAATGTGCGTTTAGTCGATGTCACAGTCACCAATATTGAAGAACAACGTAGCACGGAATGGATGCAGTTTCATTCCCTGCAAGATTTTCTCCATCCAGATAACCCACAATTGACCTACGAAGGCTTACCTGCGCCAAGACGGGCGATTTTTATGGCGAATGCTTGAGGTTTTTTGTCCACGAAAAGCACGAAAAACACGAAAAATTTTATAGTAGTCATAGGATGGGCTGAGGTACGAAACCCATCTGTCGCGATTGATGAGCTTCCTTGCGTCAGCCCATCCTATCGTGCTGAATATAAAAACCATGATACAAGCGTGGAGAGCATTATAACTTTTGGAAAAGCAGCACTTAAACAGTGAGCTTCAAAACACCCACCATAAAACATCTGATTTACAACTAAAATTACAACAAATGTAACAGCGAATATTACAATGGCTAACGGCATATTTTTCTCCAATGTTCAATAGTTTATAGAAATACAGCAAGGTAGATTACGGACATTATCCTGTGTTGTGACTTATTCCACATGAACTACACTCTCATAACATACCAATTACCGATTACCATAATTTTCATATGAACTATAAAACCATGTTAATCACACTAGATGTGCCAAACGATTTAGGCAAGCGTTTAAGTCCTTTTAAACAACAGTTACCGCAATTATTAGAATTAGGTTTACGCGAATTCAACACGCCGACTTATTCAAGCTTTTATAGTCTGAATGAGGTTTTAGAATTTCTTGCTAAATTATCCAGTCCAGAAGAAATTATCGCTTTACGTCCTGACATCCTGCCAAATAATTACAGCAACAGGTGAATGATTTACTGGAAAAACAACGCGCTGGTGGTTTAACCTTCAGAGGAAGAGCGAGAGTGGCAACAATATGAGTATGTAGAACATTTGGTGCGAATTGCTAAAACCAATGCCTTATTAAAACTCAATGTCCAGCAATGAGCCGTTTTTATATTGCTGTTGATTTCCATCTATCTCACATCACACCCCGCACCGCCCCTTACAAAATACCCACTGAATTAATCACCTTGAAGTAACAGGATGTGTGCAGAGGGTACTCTGGCAATAGTCGCTGATTGTTATGCAGTGTTAAGATACGCGCTCTGAAATTCATTTTAAACAACGCACAGCACAATAACACCAAGAGCTTTTTAGAGGAAACATGGGGGCAAGGTATCAACAAAAATTGAGTTATCAAGCGACGGATCGTTGGAAGCTGTTTGTTCCAGTCTCATTTTTACTGCATATAATTATTATGCTCAGCATTGATATTAAACTATCAATGCCTGTACCCGATAAACCAAAACTTAACAAACCGATTACGCTGATTTTACAAGCCGCGCCTGTACCAATAAAGCCGCCGCCTGTTGATGATAATGCGCCTGCGCCTAGCATTGTTAAAGTAGAACCAGAAAAGACGTTACCCGCACCTAGCCCCGTTCGCGTACCCTCGCCTTTTATCGCTAAGAAAGTTCCGCGTCCAGTCGTTGCCAAAACGTTACCATCTACTAATGCGGCGCGGCAACGCTATATTAAAGCACCACCTGTTCAGCATTCGACGATTGCTAAAGCAAGCGTAGCGAAAAAACCGCCCGTTCCTGTACGAAGAACGCCTGTACCCGTTCAACAAGCACGCGTACCTGCGCCTGTCGCTAAATCGAATATGCCAGATAATATGGCTAATTTGCCCAGAATTGGCATTCCCGTACAAACGCCACCGCCACCGCAACCAGCGGTGATTACTTCCAATATGCCCAGTGATATGCAGAACTTGCCACGCATTGGTATTCCTCTGCAAGCACCCGCGCCCGTTCAGCCCACGCCTGCAATTAGCCAGAAAATAGCCAAGCCACAGCAGCCTACGGTGGTACAGAAAGCCCCCCCCTGTTAAGCCCGTAGCTATGCCCGTGCCAGTTCAGCCTGTACAAAAAACTATGCCACCCGTTCCTGTGCCTGAGCGTATCGTCAATACGCCTAAGCCTGAAATGCCGATACCCGCGCCGCCAGTTAAGCAAACGCTTATCGAAACTAGCCAGCCTACACCCGAGCCTGTTAATACGGTCAAACAATCAGCGTTTCAGCAACGCTTAGAATCCTTGCAAGACGATGTGGTCTCGTTTATGCCTGTTTTTCCACAAGTCATTCGGCTGATTGCACAAGGATGGTTTAAAGATTTGGAAGAAATTGCTGTGCCTACACCTACGCCCGTTGCACCCACACCTTCTCGTGCAGTGGTGCAATCCGTCCCTGTTGAAAATAGTACAGAACAAACCAGCGAAGAGAGTGCTGTGAGCCAGTCGAAACCTGCCAAAAGCACAGAGGCTATTCCTGAACAATTTATGACGGATGACCGTTGGCATACCAAAGAGGTCATTCAAGGCAATATGGATAAAGACAGCTTGCCAGCGGAACAGCAGGGAAAATCAGGCAAAAAACTTGGCTCGATTATTTTTAAAGAACGGAAAAATTATGGCGACATTACGCCACAAGAAGAGTCTGCGGCACAAAATACAAAAAAACCTAAAGGGGAGGGCTTTAGTATTCCTATTGGAGATTGTTATGTGGGTTCTAAAACGGGGGTTGAAGAAGAGGGGCAATCGGGTGAACACAAAAATCCAATTAATTGCAATTTCTAAACAGTGAACAAAAAAAACCACGGTCAAAAGCCGTGGTTTTTTAAGCATCCAAAAAGAAGTCTAATAGCCAAATTATTTGATTTTAGCTTCTTTGTAGATAACATGTTTACGAACGACTGGATCAAATTTTTTGATTTCCATTTTCGTAGGCATGGTTTTTTTGTTTTTAGTCGTTGTGTAAAAATGACCTGTGCCTTCGCTAGAGATCAATTTAATTTTATCGCGCATGATGTTGTCCCCTTAAACTTTTTGACCGTTTTTACGCAAATCCGCTAATACTGCGTCTATGCCGTTTTTATCAATGATACGCATTGCTTTAGTTGAAACACGCAGACGCACCCAACGATTTTCGCTTTCTACCCAAAAACGGTGATGTTGCAGATTTGGAAGAAAACGTCTTTTGGTTCTGTTGTTAGCGTGTGATACGTTGTTACCTGTAACAGGACGTTTACCTGTTATTTGACATACTCTGGACATAATTAACCTCTTTTTAGTGTGCCTAGATTCAAAATTTAGCCAAGCTTTATACCAAAAAACGGTATTAAAGTAAATGTTTCAATCCGTGCTTAAGTGTATTTAGTACATGGAATCACTCGTAGAATAAGATAAACAACTTGATTTTTAATCTAAAAATACCCAATGATTTTATCAAGTCTATCGGTAGTTAAATGTTTGTAGCTGTCAAATGTTGGCAATTCCATTAAAATACTCAGCCTTATGTTATCTTTTTTGCTAAACACCTCGGAACTCTAATGCCTATTAAACTCGGTATGGTTATGGACCCCATAGCCAATATCAACATAAAAAAAGACACCAGTTTTGCCATGTTACTTGAAGCCCAATCCAGAGGTTGGGAACTGCATTACATGGAATTAAATGATTTATTTTTAAGAAATGGTGTCGCTTACGCACGCACGCGTACCCTAACCGTGCAGCGTGATGCACAGCAGTGGTATCAATTCACGGAAGAACAAGACATACCGTTGAGCACGTTGGATGTCATTATGATGCGTAAAGACCCGCCGTTCGATCAAGAATATATTTATGCAACTTACTTACTGGAACGCGCCGAAAGTATGGGCGTTTATGTGGTCAATAAACCGCAATCGTTGCGTGATGCCAATGAAAAGTTATTTACTGCGTGGTTTCCACAATGTTGTGCAGAAACCTTAGTCACCAGAGAACCTAGTAGAATTAGGCAATTCTTAGCCGAAGAAGGGGAGATTATTTTAAAACCCTTAGATGGCATGGGCGGCACGTCTATTTTCCATTTGCGTCAGGATGATCCTAATCTCAGCGTGATTTTAGAAACCATGACCGAATACAACAGCCGTTATGTGATGGCACAAAAATATTTACCGAAAATTAAAGACGGCGATAAACGTATTTTAGTGGTCAATGGTGAACCTGTACCTTACTGTTTGGCGCGTATTCCTGCCCAAGGCGAAACGCGCGGTAATCTAGCCGCAGGTGGACGTGCAGAAGGTCGCCCTTTAACGGAACGAGACCGCTGGATTGCTAATCAAGTCGGTGCGACCTTACGCGAAAAAGGTTTAATTTTTGTTGGCTTGGATGTGATAGGCGATACCTTAACGGAAATTAATGTCACTAGCCCGACCTGTGTTCAAGAATTGGATGCGCAGTTTGGACTTAATATTAGTGGTCTGTTGATGGATCATATTGAACAAGCGATTCGTTAATATGAACTCTCAAGCTATGTCCAATTCATCCACTGTGTTAGAGACTAATTATTCCTTTTTAGTCGCTTTGCTTGCAGCGGTCATTGTGCATATTGTTCTGGTGCTGAGTGTACAGGTCTCTAAACCAAAACCTGAGCAAGTCAGTAAAAGTATTGATATAACTTTAGTGAATACGCCTAGCACGCAAGCCCCTGAGAAAACGCAGTTGTTAGCACAGGAAAATCAGCTAGGTTCAGGTGAGCAAACAATTAAAGCGGAGCCTGTTAAGCAAAAAGCACCGACTCAAACAGTTCAGCCCACTGCTCAAGTCAAGCCCATGCCAAAAAACTTAACGGAAAAAATCAAGCCTACATCGCAAGTCAAGCCCTTGCTAAAACAGCCTGAGAAAATTAAGCCATTGCCTGAGCTAAAGCCTGAATCAGAGCTTGTGAAAAAACTCGAACCTGCACCGCCTATAGAGCAGCCATTTAAGGCAGATTTACCGCCAGTTAGTAAGCCAGACGTGGAACAAAAAGTGCTTACTCAGAATAAATCTGAACAAAAAATTGTCACCAGAACCCATACAACGCTTAACGATCATCCTGAAAAACATCGTTATATCTCGGCAGCCACGCTGCAACAACAGATTTCAGAACAGGCGATAGCAACAACTCAACAACCCGTCAGTGCTACGCAAACTAAAATAAAATCGGCTAATCAAGTCAGTGCCAATAAATATGTGGCAGCACAATATTTGCAGGATTGGGAAACCAAAGTATCCAGTGTCGGTAATCGTAATTACCCAGAAGCGGCCACTAAACCAGGTTTTTCAGCAACATTGACCATGGATGTAGGCATTAACCTTGATGGTAGCATTGAAAGTATTCGCATTACTCACTCGTCAGGAATTCCAGAATTGGATGAAGCGGCAAAAAAAATCGTCCGCATGAGTGCGCCATTTCCACCTTTACCTTTAGCATTGCGTAGCGAGCTTGATATACTGAAAATTACGCGCGTCTGGAAATTTACAGACGAATCTGGCTTAGTTACCCAATAAAGCCCTTCTCACTTTTGATACCAAGACGCATGACAGCAGTCACCTACTTAAATAACCAATTCATTATTGCCATGCCCAATTTGGCTAATCCGTATTTTTTTCATACCGTCATCTATATGTGT
Source organism: Methylococcaceae bacterium UBA4132 (assembly GCA_002380945.1). Taxonomy (GTDB): domain Bacteria; phylum Pseudomonadota; class Gammaproteobacteria; order Methylococcales; family Methylomonadaceae; genus UBA4132. Next base: position 9,255 of record DFWO01000147.1, read on the forward strand.
CAGCACAATGACGAGGGGGCATTAGGTATCGTCATTAATCGCCCAATTAATATGAAACTAGGCGAAGTATTTAAACAAATGAAAATTCCTATTACCTCTGAAACCGCGAGTCAAGCCATTGTGTTTGCAGGAGGTCCTATGCAGCAAGAGCGTGGCTTTGTGTTACACCGTACAGGCGGCAAATGGGATATGACCCTGCCTATTTCTGATACCATTTCCTTAACGACATCGCGTGATGTGATTGAAGCTATCGCGCTGGATAAAGGACCTGAGTCGTATATCGTCGCGCTAGGTTATGTCGGTTGGGGAGAAGGGCAGTTAGAACAAGAAATGTTGACTAATGCCTGGTTAAGTTGCCCTTATAGCCAGAAAATTTTATTTGATACGCCCGCAGATATGCGTTGGCGTGCTGCCGCTGATCAAATTGGTATTAATATTAACCAACTCACTATCCCAGCTGGTCATGCGTAAAGACCCATTATTAGCCAAACTCACTAGCACCACCTATTTAGGTTTTGATTTCGGCACTAAAAAAATAGGTGTTGCCGTAGGGCAAACTAGCACGGTTAGTGCAAGTCCCTTGCAAACCGTGCGCTCCATTAATCAAACGCCTAACTGGGATGTTATCAGTCAGTTAATTAACGAATGGCAGCCTGTCGGCTTAGTGGTCGGTATCTCGCGTCAGCAAGATGGCAGTGATAATCCCGTCACCCCGCGCATGTTAAAATTTTGTCGGCAATTAGAAGGACGTTTTCAACTGCCTGTCTATCAGCAAGATGAAACCTTATCTACTTTTGAAGCCAAACAATTATTGTTTAATGAAGTCCATCTAGGTGCAGCTAAGTTATGGGACGTACAAGATCAACTCGCTGCCCAACTCATTTTACAAACATGGTTAAATCACCACACTAATGGAGACGCTTGAGTGTTAGAAATACCTGCATTACTGAATAATCTGGAGACAGAATTAAAACGCACGATAGCCGAAAGACGGCTAGTTAATCCGTTGATGATAGGTATTCGCACAGGTGGCGTATGGATAGCCGAAGTCATGCACCAGCGTTTAGCGATGACTGAACCGTTAGGCTTACTCGACATTTCTTTTTATCGGGATGACTTTTCACAAATTGGAATGCACCCCAATGTTAAACCTAGTCACCTGCCAACTAATATGGAAGGGCGTGACATTATTCTGATTGATGATGTGTTTTATACGGGTAGAACCATCCGTGCCGCACTCAATGAAATTTTTGATTATGGCAGACCACGCCAAGTGATATTCGCTGCCCTGATTGAACGGGATGGTAAACAAATTCCCATCACTCCAGACTGTGTTGGTACACGCATTACACTGGATGCAGGACAGCGTATTAAATTAACAGGTCCTGCGCCACTTTCCATTGTGATAGAAACCTGCGGGAAATAAGCCATGACGCACAACATACAGCTAAACTCAGAAGGCAAACTGAAGCACTTTTTAACGATTGAAGGTCTCGATAAAGCCCTGTTGACTGGCATTCTCGATACCGCCGCTTCGTTTGTTAATCCCTCCGATGGACAAATTAAAAAAGTACCGTTACTACGCGGCAAAACCATTGTTAATTTGTTTTTTGAAAACAGCACCCGCACGCGTACCACTTTTGAACTGGCAGCAAAACGCTTATCAGCCGATGTGCTGAACATGAATATTGCTACTTCAGCTACGTCCAAAGGTGAAAGTCTGCTCGATACCATACGCAACCTCGAAGCCATGTTTGTTGATATGTTTGTCGTGCGTCATGCCATGAGTGGTGCGGCACATTTTATTGCTCAGCAAACCGCGCCTCATATCAGCGTCATCAATGCAGGTGATGGGCAACATGCGCATCCTACGCAAGCTATGCTCGATATGTTCACCATACGCCAACACAAAGCAGATTTTTCCAAACTCAGAGTAGCGATTATTGGTGACATTCTGCATTCACGGGTGGCGCGTTCAGAAATTCACGCCTTAAATACCCTAGGTGCAGCAGAAGTGCGCGTGATTGCCCCTAAAACCTTACTACCCGCAAAAGTTGAAACCTTAGGCGTAACGGTGTCGCATAATTTAACCGAGGGACTGCAAGACATAGATGTCATTATGATGCTACGGCTACAAAAAGAACGCATGACCTCGGCGTTACTGCCAGGTGAAAGTGAATATTTTAAATGTTTCGGACTGACCGAAGAAAAACTTAAAATTGCCAAACCCGATGCCATTGTCATGCACCCTGGTCCAATTAATCGCGGCGTAGAAATTGATTCTAAAGTCGCTGATGGCAAACAATCAGTTATTTTGCAACAAGTCAGTAATGGCATCGCCGTGCGCATGGCGATTATGGCAATGGCAATGCAGCATAACGGAGCAAGCGCATGAGTAATATTCATATTCAAAACGGCAGGCTCATAGACCCCGCTAATAAAATTGATAGCATCGGCGATCTTTATATTGTCGATGGCAACATTGCTGCCATTTTTGATCCACCCGATGGCTTTCAAGCCGATATGGTTATTGATGCGACAAGTAAAGTAGTGTGCGCGGGTTTTATTGACTTAAGTACCCGTTTGCGTGATATGGGGCATAGTCGCAAAGGTACGTTTAAAAGTGAAACCCGTGCCGCCGCCAGTGCAGGTGTTACCAGTATGTGCTTACAACCTGATACACGCCCTGCAATGGATACCGCCTCTATTGCTGAATACATTAAAGACCTCGCGGAAAAAGCAAACTACCCACAAATTTACCCTATCGCCGCGCTGACCCAAAAACTGGAAGGCTCAGAACTCAGCTCCATGCTTTCCTTGAAACAAGCGGGCTGTATTGCGGTTAGCAATGCTTTGTTGCCTGTAAAAAATCTGCTGATTTTGAGGCGGGCAATGGAATACGCCGCGAGTCATGATTTATTATTTATTTGTCGTCCTAATGACTTCAGCTTAAGCAATAAAGGTTGCGCTCATGAAGGGGCAGTCGCTACGCGTTACGGCTTACCCAGCATTCCCGAAGCTGCCGAAACTATTGCCCTAGCCGAATGTTTAGAGCTTGCCGAATTGACGGGCTGCCGTGTGCATTTTGGGCAACTGAGCTGTAAACGCTCGGTGATTAAAATTCACCAAGCCAAAAAATACGGGCTGGATGTCAGTGCCGATGTCGCTATTCATCAACTGCATCTTACCGAAAATGACATCACCCCATTTGACAGTGCTTATCACGTTCTGCCGCCGTTCCGCACTGAAGCTGACAAAAAATATTTATGTCAAGGCTTAGCCAATGGCACTATTAACAGCTTATGTTCAGACCACCAACCGCATGATTTAGATGCTAAATTAGCCGCATTTCCCGAAACAGAATCAGGCATATCAGCACTGGAAACCTTGTTGCCATTGATGCTCAAATTAGTCGCACAAGGTGCTATCAGTCTGGATCAAGGTATCGCCGCTTTAACGCATCAACCTGCGCAAATTTTACGCCTACCTAGTGGTGCGTTGACCGTCGGATTTTCTGCCGATGTGTGTATTTTTGATCCTGAATTGGAATGGCAAATTAATTCTGATACTTGGCAAAGTCGGGGTATCAATACGCCATACTGGGGACACACGATGAAAGGTCGCGTCACTCATACCTTACAAGCAGGAAAGGTAATTTTTAGTTTATAAACGTGCGTGGGAGTACAAACCTAGGTTTGTACTCCCAGCTCTATTAGTGCCAACCACCATATTGCGTCGTTGGATCACCACGAAACCCTGTGGTAGTTTTATTCGCATCAGGTACGGACACCATGCCTTCGGCAGCAATCACTAAATTAGAGCGCGTATAACCCCCCATTGCTTTGGCTTTATTGGCAATGGCAGTGGTACGCGGGTTAATGTCGTATTTGCTAATCGTGGCATCAATAATGGCAACGATGAGTGGTTCAGCATTTGCTTGATTAGCACTTAGGACGATGGGTAATACCGTATCGGCTGGTATTTCAAGCTGATAGTGACCGTTGTCTTGTATCTGGGTACTAATAATGGCGTGTTGTTCCGTATCAATGGCGATTACTTGCCCCGTTTTGATTAAGCCATGATCATTACTTACACGACCTTCCAGTGTGGTTGCTTTCGCGTATTTTTTAACCACTTGCGTGGCAGGTGTATTAGGTGTTTTGTTGTCACAGGCAGTTAGCCAACAACTGGCAAGCAGTAGCATCAATAGGGGATAAATTTTAGTGGTCATCGTTTTACTCCGATAGTTGGTTAATAAGTCTTGCGATATTAGCTTTGGCAGAGGCTTCATATTTATGATGAAAATAATCTGTGTTAAAAATTCTCTCTTTTGCTGATAAGGTTTTTAAAAAACTCACCCGCCCCGTTTGGTATTGGGCATCGCTGGCAAAAGCATATTCACGGCGAATATTGGCTTCGTAGTGATTAAATTCAGAGTCTGAATAACCCAAAATTGCCATATCTATATCGCAGACATAATCAGTATCTGCATCCTTATCGCCTGTGTAGTTATGCGAAGTGTGCAGAATATGACTTTTAATAACGGCTGATTCCAATTCCTTGAATGAGCAAAGCTGTTCAGCGAGTTCCCAGCTTGCGGTTTCATTGGCGAGAGGGCGATGCGTTTCTGGATCATAAACAATGTCATGAAATAACAACGCCATTAGCACTGTGTAACTGTTTTTTAGTTGTGATTCAATTGCACGGAATTCTCGTAAGCAATTTTCAAGGTGTTTGAGATTATGATAACAACGTCCCTCAGCACTATAGCATTGTGCCAGCGTTGTACTGGCTGATTCACCTACATAATGCTGTGCCAGTTGTACGGGGTCATGGCTAAAACGTTCAATCAATGCTGCCCGCATGGTGTCAGGCACATAGCGTTTAACAATCGTTTCCCAGCCGTTGATTTGCAACATGCCTTTCACCATGCTGGAACTGACTTCGGACAGATTCTTAGGCGGCATTAAAAACACCGTTTCAATGGATTCATCAAGATCAGTGTTTACATTCTTGAGCATTCTTTCATAATCAAAATCCGATACTGAACGAATGCCGCGCAGAATGTAAGAGGCATTTTTGTCGCGGGCAAACTGCACTAACGCCAGATTGCCAAAATCTTCAATGATAAGATTATCCGCCAGTCCTGCACAGACTGTTTCTAATAACTGCTTGCGGGTTTTAAAATCGAACAAGGTTTGTTTACTGGGATTAGTGCCGATGCCGACAACGAGTTGATCAAATAGGCTAATGCCTTTTTTAATCATCCACAAATGCCCTTCGGTGACTATGTCAAATGAGCCTGAATAAATAGCAATACGCATGGCTAATTACACAGCCTCATTAAGATAATCGCTCAGTTCAGTATAAAGCGTTTGGTATTTTTGCCAGATACTGGCACTATCGAGACGCATATCTGTCTCAACAAAGTCGTTTAACAGCGAGGTTTTAGCCGCATCGGATAAACTTCGTTCTGCCATCGGATAGAGAATATTATCTTCTTTGTAAATATGCTCTTGTAATAGTTTGGCATATTGATGAATGGCGACGACTAACATTGTCAACTGATGGTTGAGTACGGCGTTTTCCATATCTTCTACTATTGCCCGTGCTTTATTATGCTCGTGCCACATTTGCGGAATAGGATTGCAATGCGTCAGTACATTAGGAACTTCGAGATAACGAAATAAAATATCCTCCTCTTTGGCATGATGAAAATCATCGGCAAATTGGTGAATAAAGTCTATAAAACTATCGGCTTTAGCAAACAATACGGCGGGATTAATATGACGAGTATATCGCTCCATTAAATCAATATATTTTAAAATCAACTGGTGTTCGTTCATCAAGTTTTCGATTGCTAACATCATATAGTCCTCACACACAAAGATTTTTTAACAGAATAGGTGACTCAAATGAACACCTCACGCACATGGTTACTGGTCGCTATGATTAGCGCGATAGCTGTTTTTTTCTACTTTGATGGGCAACAGTTTTTAACGCTCGCCACACTCAAAGCACAACAAACTCGACTTATCGACTTCTATGATACTCACCGCGTACAAGCCTTGGCTAGTTATGCGTTACTTTATATTGCCGTCACTGCCTTATCACTGCCTGGTGCAACTATCTTAACCTTAGCGGGTGGTGCGATTTTTGGGCTATTTTGGGGTACGGTGATTGTTTCTTTTGCCTCCACTATCGGCGCAAGTTTAGCGTTTTTAAGTGCGCGATTTTTATTACGCGACATGGTGCAAGCTAAATTCGCCGAACAACTTAAAACCATTAATGAAGGCATCGAACGTGACGGCGAATATTATTTATTCACGCTACGCCTTGTGCCGCTGTTTCCGTTTTTTATGATTAATTTGTTGATGGGCTTAACTACGCTAAAAACCCGAACTTTTTATGGCGTAAGCCAATTGGGAATGCTGGCGGGAACAATCGTGTACGTTAATGCAGGCACACAATTGGGCAAGCTGGAATCGTTGTCGGGTATTTTGTCGCCGATTTTAGTCGGTTCATTTGTTTTGGTAGGTTTATTTCCCCTGCTGGCAAAAAAACTCATTGAGATTTTTCGTGATGAACAAGCCAAAAAAGTTTGATAACAATCTGGTGGTGATTGGTGCGGGTGCGGCAGGTTTAGTCACTGCCTACATTGCCGCCGCTGTGAAAGCTAAAGTCACATTAATCGAAAAACACCAGACGGGCGGCGATTGTCTGAATACTGGCTGCGTACCGTCCAAAGCCTTGTTAAGGTCGGCAAAATTTTTAGCACAAAGCCACCGCGCTGCTGAGTTCGGCATGAAATCCGCCGCCGTTGAATTTGATTTTGCCGAAGTAATGAAGCGCGTACAAACGGTAATAAACACCATCGCCCCGCATGATTCCATCCAGCGTTATACTGAATTAGGCGTTGAAGTCATCATCGGTGAAGCAAAAATTATTTCCCCGTGGCACGTTGAAGTAAAAACTGCTGACATAACCAGAATTATCAGCACCAAAGCCATCGTCATTGCCGCAGGTGCAAAGCCAGTTGTGCCAAAAATTGCAGGACTGAGTGAAGTCGGTTATTTAACCTCTGATACTATCTGGCAGTTACGCGAGCAGCCCAAACGCTTATTAGTGCTGGGTGGTGGTGCAATTGGTTGTGAACTTGCCCAAGCCTTTGCCCGTTTAGGTTCGGAGGTTACTCAAGTGGAAAGTTTGCCGCGCTTAATGGCGCGTGAAGATGAAGAAGTTTCAGTCTTGGTATTAGCAACGTTTCAACACGAAGGTATCAGCGTATTATTGCAACACACCGCTAAACAATTCATCGTTACAGACGGTGAAAAGTATTTACTCACCGAACATAATGGGCAGACGGTACGCATTGGCTTCGATCAAGTGTTAATTGCCGTTGGACGTGCCGCCAATGTGACAGGCTACGGCATTGAAGAAATGGGCATTGAATTAACCGCACGACACACAGTAGCCGTCAATGCGTTTCAAACCACCAACTACCCGAATATTTATGCCTGTGGTGATGTTGCCAGCGCGTACCAATTTACTCATACCGCCGCGCATCAAGCATGGTATGCGGCAGTGAATGCCTTATTCAGTCCATTCAAAAAATTTCGTACTGATTACCGCGTGATACCGTGGGCAAACTTTACCGATCCCGAAGTGGCGCGTGTCGGTCTCAATGAACAAGACGCTAAGCAACAACATATCGCGTATGAAGTCAGTGTTTATCCCTTGGCTGACTTAGACCGCGCTATTACCGACAGTGAAACACAAGGCTTTATCAAAGTGCTAACGCCGCCCAATAAAGACAAAATTCTCGGTGTTACCATCGTCGGCAATCACGCCAGCGATTTATTGGCAGAGTTTGTGTTAGCCATGAAATACAACTTAGGCTTGAATAAAGTCCTCAACACAATACACGTTTACCCCACAATGGCAGAAGCCAATAAATATGTGGCAGGCGTTTGGAAACGTAATCACGCGCCACAAACAGTATTGCAATGGCTAGCGCGTTATCATGCGTGGCGTAGGTAGGCACGATTGAAATAACGCCCACAACTAAAGTCCTAATTCAGTTAATCCCGCGTGATTGTCAGGACGACGCCCCAATTCCCAATGAAATAAACGTTGTTCTTCGCTAATCGGCAAATCATTGATACTGGCAAAACGTCGCTGCATTAAACCAAATTCATTAAATTCCCAGTTTTCATTACCGTAACTACGAAACCACTGATTAGCAGCATCATGCCATTCGTAGGCAAAACGCACCGCGATACGATTATTTGTGGTTGCCCAGAGTTCCTTAATTAAGCGGTAATCCAATTCTGTTGCCCATTTGCGCTGTAAAAAGGCGTGAACTTCAGCACGACCGACAGGAAATTCAGCGCGATTACGCCAGCGTGTATCTTCGGTATAAACCTGCACCACACGGTCAGGATCGCGGCTATTCCAAGCATCTTCTGCCATACGGACTTTTTGCGCGGCGGTTTCTAAGGTAAATGGCGGTAAAGGTGGTTTAGTTTCCATAGCATGACTCCCGTAGTGAAAGATAATTGTGTAGACAGGTCTGTCTACTGGCAAGAATAGTAGCAACTATAGACAGACTTGTCTACAATGAAACCATGATGAATACAACCTCCGACAATTTACCCGATTCCGCTCGCGACAGAATTTTACTGACCGCGCATGATTTATTTTATCGTGATGGTGTGCGAGCGACAGGTATTGACAAAATCATTGCTGAAGCGTGCGTCACTAAAGTTACGTTTTATCGCCACTTTCCTGGTAAAAATGACTTGATACGCGCTTATTTAGATTATCGACACGCGCTATGGATAAATTGGTTTATTGACGCACTCGACCGTCACGGTGCAAAGCAAGGCAAAGGACTTGCCGCACTCGTACCAACGTTAGCCGAATGGTTTAACAAACCGATTTATCGCGGCTGTGCGTTTATTAATACCGTGTCAGAATTCGGCGGCGTATTACCTGATGTTATCGACATTTCCAGTCGTCATAAACAGGACATGATGCACGTCATTGCCGAATTATTGCCCGATAATCCCTCGCGTGAATTAATAGCCAACGCGGCAGCCATCGCCGTAGATGGTGCCATTGTCAAAGCCCAATTAGAATCCCAAGCGGGTACAGAATTAACCGCTTTGCAGGGTTTGAGTACGATATTGGTAGCGTTGGATGATTTGGCTGAATAAATATTCGGTAGATGTAGATACGTTGTGCTGTAACGTCTATAAAGTAACGTATTCATATACTGATAATAGTTATTACAAGGATATTCAATGAAAAAGTTAATAAGTATTTTAAGTTCCATTTTTCTAGCAGGTTGTGGTGTGTTTGGTATACGCACGGCACAAGAACCAAGTTATCAAGTGCTGAGTGATTATGGTGTTATTCAAATCAGACACTATCCCGCGCTGGTTGTTGCTGAAACGGAAGTGAGTGCGGATTATAAGAGCAGTAGTGGTCAGGCTTTTCAATGTCTTGCTGGGTATATTTTTGGTAATAATAAAACGCGGCAAAAACTGGCGATGACTGCACCTGTTATGCAACAGCAAACAGCCGAAACTCTCGCTATGACTGCGCCCGTTATTCAACAAAAATTGGGGTCTGTTTGGTTGATGGCTTTTGTATTGCCGAAAGACTATAGCGTCGCCACTGCGCCAACACCGCTGGATTCGGCAGTAGTCATTAAAGAAATACCCGAAAAAAAAGTGGCTGTCCTTCGCTATACGGGTAGTCTGTCTGAACAAGCGATTGAAGCCAAAGCTGAAGAATTAACAGCGTGGTTAAGCCAGCACAATTACAAAATGATTTCCGCCGCGCGTTCTGCTGCTTATGATCCGCCTTGGACATTGCCGTTTTTGCGTCGCAATGAAATACACATTGATATTGTGTTATGAAAATTTATCATCTTTATCGTCAGCAACACCTTAATATGACGCTGATAGACGCATGGGAATTTTTTTCATCACCCTATCATTTGAATGATATTACCCCAGATTTTTTTCATGTCACTATCACATCTAACGTACCAGAAAAAATTTATGCGGGTTTAATGATTAGCTATGAAATGAAAGCGGTCGGTGGGATTCCTATGGCTTGGTTATCCGAAATCAGCCATTGCGATGAGCCTAGACGCTTTGTGTATGAGCAGCGTATTGGACCATTCAAGTTTTGGAGTCATGAAGTGTGTTTAACGCAACAACAAAATGGCATCTTGTTGGAGGATATTATGGTCTACGCTATGCCGTTGGGCTGGTTAGGACAGTTGATAAACTCCATGCTGATAGCCAGTAAACTTGAGCATATATTCGATACCCGTCGCGATTATCTACAAAGCAAATGGAAAGCTGAAATTAATGCTAGCTTGATGTAAGCTCAAATCAGTACCTTTTCCCTTAGATAAAATGCTGTTTCAAGGTGTAGAATACCAGCAAATTATATAGCTTGTTTGATTGCATTAATCGTTACTAAACTTACCTATGCGAGAACTGTCATGTACGAACATTTAGAAACTGCTAAATCTCCCGAAAACCTAAAACGCGTGGTGATAGACCCAGTAACGCGGGTCGAAGGACACGGTAAAGTCACTTTATTGTTAGACGAAGATAATCACGTTCAACAAGCACGGCTGCATATCGTTGAGTTCCGTGGTTTTGAACGCTTTATTCAAGGTCGCCCGTATTGGGAATTGCCTGTTTTAGTACAACGCTTATGCGGTATTTGTCCCGTTAGTCATCACCTTGCTGCCGCTAAAGCCATTGATCAAATCGTCGGTGTTGACCCCGAAAACTTAACGCCGACCGCCGATAAAATCCGTCGTTTGCTACATTTTGGACAAACGCTACAATCGCACGCTTTACATTTTTTCCATTTAGCTAGTCCCGATTTATTGTTTGGTTTTGAAAGTGATGTTTCACAACGCAATGTCATTGCGGTGTTACAACAACATACTGACATCGGCTTACAAGGTGTCAAACTGCGTAAGTTTGGGCAAGAAGTTATTCGTATGGTATCGGGTAAACGCGTACACGGTAGCAGTGCGATCGCTGGTGGGGTAAATAAATCGCTGAGCAAAGAAGAACGTGATTATTTGCTCGCTGATGTCGATCAAATGATTGAATGGTCAGAGCAAGCGGTGGCACTCATTGAAAAAGTGCATTGTTCAAATCGCGCCTTTCATGATGCGTTTGCCACCATAAAATCTAATTATATGGGGTTAGTCGGTAAAGATGGTGCGTTAGAAATTTATCACGGTGGTTTACGCGCCAAAACTGCTGAGGGTGATACCATTTTCGATCAACTCGATTATCGTAAATACAACAGCTACATTCATGAAGAAGTGCGCTCATGGTCTTATATGAAGTTTCCTTACTTCTTATCAATGGGCAAACAAAATGGCTGGTATCGTGTAGGTCCATTGGCACGCGTCAACATTTGCGATTATATCAGCACACCCAAAGCCGAAGCGGCACGGCAAACTTTTAAAAAATTAAGCAATGGTGCAATGAATCACAGCACGCTTGCTTATCATTGGGCGCGATTAATTGAAGTGCTGTATTGTGCCGAAGCGATTAAAGAACTGTTACACGATGCTGATATTATGGGCAGCGATTTACTGGTCGAAGGTGTCAGACGTGGCGAAGGTGTCGGTGTGATTGAAGCACCACGCGGTACGTTGTTCCATCATTATCAAATCGATGAAAACGACATAGTCACTAAAGCCAATTTGATTGTTTCGACTACCAACAATAATCAAGCAATGAATGAATCAGTGCGGCAAGTCGCTGCCACTTATTTAGATGGCTTGGAAATCACTGAACCATTATTAAATAATTTAGAAGTCGCCATTCGCGCTTATGATCCTTGTTTATCCTGTGCAACTCATGCCTTAGGAAAAATGCCATTGGAAGTTGAATTAGTCAACGCTGAAGGGCAGGTGGTTAATCAGGTGTTTAAGAATAGTCAGAGTGAGGTGGTTTAAGATTCCGTCCACGAAAAACACGAAAATATATTGTAAGTCGGGTTAACGTAGCGTAGCGTAGCCCAACACAATTCTGCTCAATAAGGATGGATAATGAATAAAATAAACCGTTTGATATTAGCATCGGTAGCGTTAAGTTGCCTGACCACGGTTTGTTCGGATGAAGCTAAATATAAAGCGATGGAGGATAAATATAAGGCTATTCAAGTGGAAAAATCCAGCATCATTCAATGACCGATGCACACATAGTGCTGGTGAAGCGGCACATCCGCCAATAACAAATAAAATTGCAGTAGATGACATTGGTCGTCGCGCCGATGATTTGCCGCCGTCAATTAAACGCAGCGAAGCACAAGTGGTGAAAGTTGAGCTTTATACTGATGAATTGCTTGCAGAAATGATGCCAGAAGTCACTTATCAATATTGGACGTATAATGGCAAAGTACCAGCACCGTTTATTCGTGCCAGAGAAGTTGATACGGTTGAAACTACTAATCCACCTTTAAAAAATGTACAGACTACTGTTATTGCATCTGGCTCTTCGGTGATGATTGAATTTATAATTGATGTTGCGGGTAAATATTTGCTAGTCGATCACAGTTTATCGCGGGCTGTTCATAAAGGCGCGTTGGCTGAGTTGATTATTGAGGATAAATAAACAAACGCCGTAGATATTTTGTTCAAAATCAAGTCCATTTCGATAAATTCACAGATACCGTTTTGCTGTCCAAAAAACAAAACGGTATTTACATCATAGGTTCTCGCTTTTTTGCAACGCTTACACGTCACCCTAACAGGTTTATTGCAAGGCATCGGTTTTCGTCCTTACGTCTATCGCTTAGCAACAGCATATCAACTCTCAGGTTGGGTGGCGAACGACCGCGACCGCGTATTAATTGAAATCGAAGGTGATGAACAACTGCTAGCCGATTTTTTAGCCGACTTACAACACTACGTCCCCGCTTGTGGTCATATCACCGACTTACAACAACGCGCTATTCCTCTCACTTATCAACAGGGTTTTCAATTCAAACCCAGTCTTACGGATAAACAACCGTCGGTTTTTGTTTGTCCTGATATTGTGGTGTGTGATGCTTGTGTGGCGGAATTATTTGATGCTAATAATCGCCGCTATCAACACCCGTTTATCAGTTGTTGTCATTGCGGTCCGCGTTACAGTGTGATGCTGGGCTTGCCTTATGATAGAGAACAAACCAGTTTGCGGGATTTTCCATTGTGTGACCGGTGTAGTGAAGAATATAAAAATCCTAACGACCGCCGTTTTTATGCCCAAACTATTGCTTGTCTTGATTGCGGACCCTCTGTGTCATTTTGTGATAACACAGGCAAGCCGATAACGCACGGGCAAGCGGCGATAGCCGAAACTATCAAGGCTTTAAAAACGGGAAAAATAGTCGCCGTCAAAGCCATCGGTGGTTTTCAACTCTTGCTTGATGCTAGTAATTCAGCGGCAGTAACACGATTGCGGCAGTTAAAACAACGCGCCAGCAAACCGTTTGCCGTGATGGTTGCTTCATTGGCAAAAGCAGAATTATTGTGTGAACTCAGCGAGCAAGAACAACAATGTCTACGTTCTGCCGCCGCGCCGATTGTATTGGCTCGTGCTAAACCCTACGCAAAAGCTATTCTAAATAATGCCGCGCCACAGCAAGCCTTGTTAGGCATTATGTTACCATCTTCGCCGCTCCATCATCTCATCATGGCGCAGTTAAACAGTCCCATGATAGCTACGAGTGGCAATCGACACGGCGAGCCGATTTGCACAGATAACCAGCAAGCCTTTGATAATTTGAGCGGTTTAGCAGATTTTTTTCTGGTGCATGATAGGGCGATTTTAAGACCGCTAGATGATTCCATTGTTCGTGTGATTGCCGATACGCCCACAGTATTACGTCGAGCCAGAGGCTATGTACCAACACCCATTACGCTAAAGCAATCAATAACCACCACGTTAGCTGTCGGCGGACAATTAAAAAACACGGTCGCTATTGCGCATGGGCATCATGTTATCGTTAGCCAACATCTGGGTGATTTGGAACAACTCGAAGCAGCCCAGCAACATCGGGCTACCATTAGCGATTTAAGCCAATTTTACACACTGCAAGCTGAGCGTGTCATTTGCGATACCCATCCCGATTATGTCAGCAATATGTATGCGCAAGGCTTAGGCTTGCCGTTGCAAACCGTGCAACATCACTACGCGCATATTTTAGCGTGTATGGCAGAACAGCAACTTGAACCACCCGTGTTAGGCGTGGCATGGGATGGCACAGGCTTAGGCACAGATAAACAACTGTGGGGTGGTGAATTTCTGCAAATAGACGCACACGCTTGGCAACGAGTCGCTTATTGTCGTCCGTTTCCGTTAGTAGGAGGTTTTGCCGCTATCAAAGAACCACGTCGCACCGCGTTAGGTTTGCTGTATGCGTGGCAAGGTGACGCGCTATTTTCTGACGAATACGCGCCATTATTAAGCGCATTTTCTGCCTCTGAATTAAAGCTATTACGCGGTATGTTAAAAAACCAACTCAACTGCCCGATGACTAGCAGTATTGGACGCTTATTTGATGCATTCTCCAGCTTGCTGGGCTTGTGCCAAATCAGCGATTTTGAAGGGCAAGCGGCAATGGCATTAGAAACCTGTGCCATGAATCAAGCGCACGATAATCTTGCGTATTCCACCCATTTTATTGAATCAATACTGGATTGGCAACCTTTATTGACAGGTGTGTTAGCCGATTTAAAGCAAATTAATCGTGAGCAAATCGCCGCTAAAATTCATCACAGCTTAGCCAACTGGGTGTTTGCCGTTGCGGAAAAAAACAATGCGTCACGTCTAGTATTAAGTGGCGGCTGTTTTCAAAATGCCTATTTAGTTGAAGCCATCGTAAACGCTGAACAAGCCCAGCATTACACGCTATTTCGCCATACCACTATTCCACCGAATGACGGTGGCTTAGCATTAGGGCAAATTTATGCCAGCACATTGGCTAACAGTTGAGGGAGTGCCTGATTTACTGCATACTGTGTTTTCTATCAAAATAATAAACTATCTAAGGAATTGTTATGTTTGTTCGTGTACTAAGTATGTCTGTTTTAGCTGTATTTGTTAGCACTGCCCAAGCGGTCAGTTTCGATTGTCAAAAAGCTAAAACCTTTACTGAAAAAGCCATTTGCCAAGACCCAGAGTTATCTGTTTTAGATGACGAATTGGATTCACTGTACCAAAACGCCGAAGCACGCAGTAAAAATCCTAAAGCGTTAAGAAAACAAGAAGCAAAATGGATGAAAGAACGTGATGCTTGCCAAACCAACGGCTGTGTTAAAAAAGCCTATCAAAAACGCATTATTGACTTAACACCAGAATAATATGTGCTTAGCTATTCCCGCAAAAATTATCAGCATCTCAGAAAATAACGACAGCCTACAACGCATGGCGCGAGTAGATTTTTCAGGCGTAATAAAAGACATCAGTTTGGCGTATTTACCCGACGCGAAAGTAAATGATTATGTAATTGTTCATGCGGGCTTGGCGTTGTCGATACTCGATGAAGACGAAGCACAAATTACCTTAGCTGCCTTTGCCGAGATGAATAATGTTTCATAAACAAGCGTTTCGTAATCCTGCCATTGCCAAGAAATTGGTCGCCGCCATTGCACAAATCAGCACACAACCGTGGACGATTATGGAAGTGTGTGGCGGTCAAACTCATAGTATTATTCAATACGGCATCGACCAATTATTGCCTGATAACATCCGTTTAATTCACGGACCAGGTTGTCCCGTTTGTGTCACGCCATTAGCCTATATTGACAAAGCCTTAGCCATTGCCAGCGTGCCTGATATTATTTTCTGCTCATTTGGCGATATGTTGCGCGTACCAAGTTCACATTCAGATTTACTCAGTGCTAAAGCGCAAGGTGCGGATATTCGTATTGTTTATTCACCGTTAGACGCGCTGAAAATTGCCCAAGAAAATCCAAACCGCGAGGTGGTATTTTTTGCCGTCGGTTTTGAAACCACCGCACCGACTACAGCGTTAGCTGCCCAGCAAGCTAAGCAACTAGGTTTAAAAAACTTTTCCTTATTAACTTGTCATGTTTGCGTACCACCTGTTATGCGAGCGTTGCTAAAATCCGAAAACTGCCAAGTACAAGGCTTTTTAGCCGCAGGTCACGTCTGCGCCATTATGGGTTATCAACAATATCACCCGATTGCACAGCGTTATCGCGTGCCTATCGTGGTAACAGGTTTTGAACCCGTTGACATACTGCAAGGAATCTACCAATGTGTCCAACAATTAGAAGCAGGACGCTTTGAAGTAGAAAACGCCTACAGCCGTGTCGTAAAAGAGCAGGGCAATACTGCCGCACAAAACGCTATGCAGCAAGTGTTTCAGACAGTGGATAGAAACTGGCGCGGCTTAGGTGAAATTCCCCAAAGCGGTTTAATGCTCGCCCCTAGCTTTGACGCATGGAATGCAGAGCTTAAATTCAATGTGCAAACCATCAACACCGAAGAACCCAAAGCCTGTCGCAGTGGTGATGTATTACAAGGCTTAATCACCCCGCCGCAATGCCCTGAATTTGGTAAAACCTGTACGCCCGAACATCCGTTAGGTGCAACGATGGTTTCCACTGAGGGCGCGTGTGCGGCTTATTATCGTTATCGGCGTGGAGTCAACTAATGGAATTAACCTGCCCTTTACCGTTAAATTACCAACAAATCGTTATGGCGCACGGCGGCGGTGGTCGCTTAATGCAGCAACTGTTAGCGCGTGTCGTGCAACCCACTTTCAGCAATGACTATTTAAACCAACAACATGACAGCGCAGTGTTCACCGTTGGTAATCAACGCCTCGCTTTTACCAGCGATTCTTATGTCATCAAACCGTTATTTTTTAAAGGCGGCGATATAGGCAAATTGTCTGTATGCGGTACAGTCAACGACTTAGCTATGAGCGGTGCGAAACCGTTATTTTTAAGCTGCTCGTTGATTATCGAAGAAGGTTTCCCGATCGAAACCCTGCAACGCATTCTACAATCCATGCAAGAAACCGCTGAGCAAGCGGGTGTGATGATAGTAACAGGCGACACCAAAGTCGTTGACCACGGCAAAGGCGATGGTTTATACATCAATACGGCTGGTATTGGTTTACTAGAAACCGACTTGATTATTCAACCGTCCAGCATTCAAGTCGGTGATGCTGTGATACTCAGTGGCGATTTAGCACGACACGGAATCGCGGTGATGCTGGAGCGTGAAGGTTTGGATTTTGAAAGCGAGATAGTAAGCGACTGTGCGGTATTATCGCCGTTAGTTCAAGATTTATTGCAAGCAGGCATTGAGATTCATTGTCTACGTGACTTAACACGCGGCGGCTTAGCTTCTTGTTTAATCGAATTAGCCCACAGTGCCAACGTACACATTGAAATAACCGAAACCGCATTACCGATTATCGAACCCGTCCGTACCGCCTGTGAACTCTTAGGTTTTGACCCGTTATATATCGCCAATGAAGGTTGTTTTGCGTTATTTTTACCCGCTGAACAAGTTGCCAGTGCGTTGGCTATCCTACAAAAACATCAAACAGGACAACACGCCTGTCAAATTGGTACGGTACAATCCACGCACGAACAAGGCTTATTAACCCTCAGCACTGCAATGGGCATCATACGCGGCTTGGATTTATTAAGCGGTGAACAATTGCCAAGGATTTGTTAAACAGCAGTGTTTCAGTGGCAATAATATAGCGTATACCATAGGAAAAATATGAAAATAGATAAGGTTACAGTACAGAATTATCGAACGTTGGAAAATATAACTATAGATTTCTCTGGTTATTACACTGCTATTTCTGGACGTAATAATGCGGGAAAAACTGCTCTTATTAAGGTCTTACGTCAAACCTTTAAGGACAATCTGCGAGATCGTTTTGCTTTTAGTCGTGACGATGAACTTACTTACCAAGAAGATAAAACACAATGGGTTTCTGGAACCCCAGATATTTTATTTGATTACTATATGTCGGTTGAGAAAGACTCCGACCCTGGTCTTTTTCAATTTATTGAGAGATTTCATTCTCAATCAATTACATCAGCAACAATCGAACTTCGTACAAAGCTTGCGCAAAATAGTAAAGACGAATCGACTTGTACCTGCTATGTCAATGGAGAGGAGTTATCAAGCTACGAATCTAAAGAAATTTTTCAGAAGTTAAAATCTTCAAACCTCGCGTTTGTCCATGATTCCGCAGCTCGCGATAATTCAATTTTTTATGGTCGTAGTCGTTTTCTCCACGAACTCATCTTTTCTCCCGATGAGCGAAAACAACTTTCCGAAGAACAAAAAAGACTTCAGAATAAAGTTAAAAGCATTTCTCGAGTTCATAGAACGGAATTATCTGAATTACTCGGTCACTTAGAGGACAAATATGAAGTTGAATTTGCGATTCCAGATGGAATGTTCACGGGAACGTTACCGTTTACAATCAATTTAAAAGATAAAAATGTTGATGTGCCATTAGATGATTGGGGTAGTGGGACAAAAAATAGAACGCATATTATGATGTCTATCTTGCAAGCACACCGTATCCAATCAAAAGATGATGAAAACAGAATCACCCCTTTCGTAATGATTGAAGAGCCAGAGAGCTTCCTTCACCCATCTGCCCAAGCTGAGTTTGGAAGAGTTCTACGAACGTTAGCGAATGACTTGAAAATTCAGACGATTGTTACTACACACAGCCCATATATGCTATGCCAAGAAAATGTCACATCCAACGTCTTATTAGTTCGACACGTTTCTCGTGGAAAGCTGAAACAAACAGAACGTGTTCAACTGAAAGAAAACACATGGATGGAGCCGTTCAGTGAAATTCTTGGACTCGACAATTCTGAGTTCACTGCGTGGAAAGACGTATTAATTAGTAACACCAATTGTGTTCTTCTCGTTGAAGGAGAGATTGACCGTAAATATCTCGAACATATTAATTCGTTAAATCTTCCAAGCTTTCAACTTCCAGAAGGACTTCAAATCGTACCTTATGAAGGCAAGGATGCTCTCAAAAATACAATTTTACTAAAGTTTATTCTTGAAAAGTTCAAAAAAGTTTTTATCACTTTCGATTTAGATGCCAAACATGAATTAGAAAAGACAATGCCTTGGACTTAAAGAGGGGGTTGACTATATTGCTGTTGGCACAAACAAAGCGGGAAAGCAATGTATTGAAGGTTTAGTACCTGAACGAGTTTTGTCTAAAGTGTATGGTGAAAACACTGATCTTGTTATGCAATTAACAGCACAAGATACAAAAGACCGTAAATCTGCTAAAAGTTCTTTAAAGCAAAGAATTTTGGCGGTTTTTCAATCGGAATCTGAAATTACCGCTGAAGACCTTAAGGGTTTTTCAAGCCTTTTTAAGAGCATCTCCAGTCGAATGTCACAGGTACAAAAATAAGTAGTGTGTAATCTATATTGCACCGTTCCCATGCTCTGCATGGGAATGCCGTTATTGACGCTCCAGCGTCTTTTTACACACCGCTAGAGCGTGGGAACTATAAAGTGATTATGATCAAGCCCAAACCGATTTTATTATTAGGCTACGGTAATCCCAGCCGTGGTGATGACGCGCTAGGCGTATTATTATTGGAACAGATACCCGACGCGTGTTTAGACACGGTGGATGTATTAACCGATTTTCAGCTACAAATTGAACACGCTTTGGATTTAAAAAATCGGCAATTGGTGTTATTTGCTGATGCGTCGGTGGCAAATACTCAACCTGTTGAGTTGCGTCAATTACAGCCCTTGTTTGATAACAGCTATACCACTCATGCAATGAATCCTGCGGCGGTGATGCAGGTTTATCGAGACATTGAAAAAACCGAACCACCGCCGTGTTTCTTACTGACCATGCAGGGTGTAGAATTTGAACTAGGTACAGATTTGTCGGCAACAGCGGCGCACAGTTTGCAACTTGCCGTAACGTTGGTGGAAAAATTATTAATTGAACCCACAGTCACCGCGTGGCAGGCGTATTCTGGTGCATGAAATCTCATTATTAGAAAGCGTGTTGGATACGCTAGAAACGCAAGCGAAGCAACAAGGCTTTCAACGCGTCAAACAAGTAGTATTAGAAATTGGCGCATTATCCTGTGTTGAAGCCGATGCCTTGCGCTTTGGTTTTGATGTGGTGATGAAAAATTCCTTGGCAGAACACGCGGAGTTAGTGATTATCAACGTAACAGGGCAGGGTGTTTGCCCCAACTGTCAGCAATCCGTTTTATTGGAAACCTTGCATGATCCTTGTCATCATTGCGGCAGTTTTGGCGTAAAAGTGGTACAAGGTCAAGCCATGCGAATTAAAGAATTAATAGTGACTTAGGAGAATAGTATGTGCGGTATTTGCGGTTGTGGTTCGTCTAGTAAATTTACACCAGTCAAGTCTCATCAAAATGTTTTGCAGCAGCATAGTCATAGTCACCATCATGACCATAGCCATGATCACGATACGCATGGCGAACGCATGATTCGTGTTGAACAAGATATTTTGGCGAAAAATGATAGTTATGCGGAACAAAACCGTAAGTATTTTCAACAACACGGCATTTTCGCGCTGAATTTTGTGTCTAGCCCTGGTGCTGGAAAAACCACCTTATTAGTTGCGACCATTAACGCGCTAAAAAATACCCGCCCGATTGCAGTGATTGAAGGCGACCAACAAACCGATTTAGATGCCGATAGAATCCGCACCACAGGGGTTGCCGCGCTGCAAATCAACACGGGTAAAGCCTGTCATTTAGACGCGCATGATATTGGTCATGCAGTACAGGATTTGAAGGTGCCTGATAACAGTTTGTTGGCGATTGAAAACGTCGGTAATTTGGTTTGCCCATCGTCGTTTGA
This sequence comes from Methylococcaceae bacterium UBA4132, assembly GCA_002380945.1. Classification (GTDB taxonomy): domain Bacteria; phylum Pseudomonadota; class Gammaproteobacteria; order Methylococcales; family Methylomonadaceae; genus UBA4132. The sequence continues at coordinate 30,194 of DFWO01000147.1, forward strand.
TTTAGGCGAAGCTCATAAAGTCGTGGTGTTGTCGGTGACGGAAGGTGATGATAAACCGCTGAAATATCCCGATATGTTTCATGCCGCCGATTTGATGATTATCAATAAAATCGACTTACTGCCCTATACTAATTTTAATGTCGAACGCTGTATTGAATTTGCTAAACGTATTAATCCTGATATTGAAGTGTTGCAGTTATCGGCAACGCAAGAACAGAGTTTGGACGCGTGGCTGGAGTGGTTGAATCAGCATTAATTTGTCAGCGTTGAATGAACCTATCTTATTCATGATTGTCATTGTTACTACAATATACATCAGTGAGGGCGAAAAATTATGATAACTGAACAACAACTATTGGATTTTACAGGCAGAATTTGGGGCTGGATGGAAGATCAGTGGCGGAACAAAAGATATTGGAATGCCAAATTTGATCGCTTTGCTCGTATTGGTGCCAAGCTAAGTGGTCGCCCATTGGCGTTCAATGTTGCCATGATATTAGTTGCTGTTTGGCTGATTACGGGACCATTATTTGGTTTCAGTGATACTTGGCAATTAGTCATCAATACGGCTACTACCATCATCACTTTTCTGATGGTGTTCGTAATTCAGCACACTCAAAACCGCGATACCGATGCGTTGCAGGTGAAACTGGATGAATTGATACGGGCGGTCGAAGGTGCCAATAACGCATTGTTGGATTTAGAGGAAATCGAAGAGGAAGAGCTGGAATTGTTACGCGTACGATATGCCGATCTTGCACGTCAAGCACGGCAGGAAATCATACACAGAAAAACCACCAAGGAATAATAACCGCCGTGAGATTATAGATATAAGATTGCGTTAGTGACCAGTGTAACCCGACATTTTTCGTTTCGATGCGTCTGGTTATGCTAATGCTAAATAACTAAAAGGAGCATACTCATGGCAAAAAAATCTAAAAAGACTGAGACCGTTGCGGATAGTGGCAATCTGTCTAAGCTCAAGAATAAGGAATACGAAAAGGAACTACGCCGTCTGCAAGCGGAATTGTGTCATCTGCAAGATTGGGTGGTGAATACGGGACAACGTATCGTCATTGTGTTTGAAGGGCGTGATGCGGCGGGTAAAGGTGGAACTATCAAAGCACTGACTGAACGGGTTAGTCCGCGTGTGTTCAAAGTGGTGGCATTACCTGCGCCTTCTGATCGTGAAAAAACTCAGATGTACATACAGCGCTATTTGGCGCATTTCCCCGCCGCTGGCGAGGTGGTGATTTTTGATCGTAGCTGGTACAACCGTGCGGGTGTCGAACACGTTATGGGTTTTTGTACTGATGAGCAGCACCAAAAATTTCTGGAGCTTTGTCCGTTGTTTGAAAAAACCTTTATCGAAAATGGCTTGATGCTAATCAAGTTTTGGCTAGAAGTCGGTGATGAAGAACAAGAACGACGATTCAAAGCCCGTATCGACGACCCTGTTCGGCAGTGGAAATTGTCGCCTATGGACTTGCCGTCGCGTAAACGTTGGTATGATTATTCTCTGGCGCGTGATCGAATGCTGGCGGCGACTGATACCGACATTTCACCGTGGCATATTCTACGGTCTGACAACAAAAAACGGGCGCGTCTAAACTTGATTCACTATCTGTTAGGGCTGATTCCTTACGAACGTACCGAAAGAAAAGAAGTGAAGTTACCCAAACGTTCCATGAAGAATGCCTACGACGATGAGGCGACCATGAAAAATCGCCGCTGGATTCCTGCTTATGACTACGGTAAGTAAGCTGTCACGCTAGTTTTTGGTTATCGTTTTTTGCATAGAATCTGCTAGAATCAAAACATTCACCCCATTAGTCACAAGTATGTGTGCATGGCTAATAAGGTGATCTACACTGGATTTCTACAATAAGAAAGAGGGTGAATAAATGTCAACGATTAGAAACTTGCTCAATCATACGGCGTTGCTGGAAATTGTCGGCGATTTGATAAGGGTTCGTGCTGAAGGTGTGGCTTTTGGCGATTTGGCAATGGTTGAAAATATCGACGGCGAAACCTCTTTAGCCAAAGTAGTTGATTTAGATAGGGATGTAGTCAGTTTACAAGTGTTTGCTGGCGGTAAGGGTTTATCCAGCGATGCTAAAGTTAATTTTCTAGGTCGTCCGTTAGATGTGGTTTATTCAGACAATATCCTCGGTCGTATTTTTCGTGGTTCGGGTGACTGTATTGATGGTGGTCCTGAACTAATCACAGACCCGCGCATTCCTGTCGCAGGTCCTACCGTCAATCCTGTCATGCGTATCATGCCCACGCGTATGATTGAAACTAAAGTCCCCATGATTGATTTATTCAATTGTCTGGTGGAAAGTCAAAAAATTCCCATTTTCTCCGTGGCAGGTGAGCCATTTAATGAGCTGTTGGCGCGTATTGGTTTTCAAGCCAATGCCGATGTCGTGGTGTTTGGCGGTATGGGGCTGATTTTTGATGAATATCACTACTTCCGCACGGCCTTTGAAAATCACGGCGTATTTCATCGCACGGTGATGTTCGTTAATCAAGCCTCAGACCCGTTAGTAGAACGCTTATTAATTCCCGATATGGCGTTAGCAGTGGCTGAAAAAATGGCAGTGGAACAACATAAAAAAGTCTTGGTATTACTCACCGATATGACTGCTTATGCTGATGCCTTAAAGGAACTGGGCGTGGCGCAAGAGCGCATTCCCGCCGCTCGCGGTTATATGGGCGATTTGTACACGCAATTGGCTAGCCGTTATGAAAAAGCCTGTGATTTTAAAGGCGCAGGTTCAGTCACTATTTTAAGCGTCACCACCATGCCAGGCGATGATGTTACCCATCCTGTTCCCGATAACACGGGTTATATTACCGAAGGGCAGTTTTATCTGCATGACGGGTTTATTGATCCTTTCGGCTCATTGTCACGCTTAAAACAGCACGTTATCGGCAAACAAACCCGCGAAGATCACAGTCAGATTATGAATACCATGATTCGTTTTTATGCGGGTTCGGTAGAAGCGCAGAAAAAGCAAGCAATGGCGTTTGAATTGTCAGCGTTTGATAATAAATTATTGAAGTTTGGCAGTTTATTTAAAGAGCGTTTGATGGATACCCGCGTATCGTTGCCTGTGATTGAGGCATTGGATTTATGCTGGACGATATTAGGCGCGTGTTTTGAACCGCATGAGTTATTGATGAAACAGCAGTTGGTGGATAAGTATTATCCCAAAAAAGAGTCCTTAACTAACGCGGCGTAAACTGTCATGGCAAAGCTCAAATTGAGTAAACACGAATTACACGCGCAACAAGAACAGCTTAAATTGTATCAACGCTTGTTGCCCGCGCTGGACTTGAAACGGCGGCAGTTGACGATGGAAGTGAAAAAAGCCCAAGCCGATACGATTGCCGCGCAACAAGCTATAGACGCATTGGAAACAAAAATCGGTACAGAATTACCGATGTTAGCGGATGAGGAATTTCGCATGACGGGGCTGGTGGAATTGAAAAGTTACCAAATCACTGAACAAAACGTGGTCGGTGTTAAGTTGCCATTTTTGGCGAGTTTGGATTGTGTGGTAGCGGATTATTCACTACTTGCCACACCGCCATGGGTCGATGCCTTGGTGCAGCGTTTAAAAGATGCTACCGAACAACGCATACGCGCCGAAATCGCCGCTGAACGTACTCGCATTCTCGAAGTCGCGGTGCGTAGAATTACCCAGCGGGTGAATTTATTTGAAAAAATTCTGATTCCTTCCGCTAAACAAAACATCCAAAAAATTCGTATTGTGCTGGGTGATGCCGAACGCGCCAGCATTGTCACCGCTAAAATCGCTAAGAAAAAACGCCAACAACAACGGGATGCAGAATTAGAGGAGGTGTGAGATGAGCATTGTTAAACTTGCCAAAGTCACGTTTATTGGTCTGAGTGCAGACCGTGAAAATTTGCTAACTGAATTGCAAAAAAAAGGTTGTTTACAACTTATTCCGTTAGCAACACCTAGCTCTAGCACCGAAAGCATCAGAAGCATTGCTGGAGCGAACGAAGCCTTAAAATTTCTACAAAGCTATCCACAGCGCAGACGACAACAATTGAATGAAAGCCGTTTTGATGCTGAAAAAATCGAACAACAAACCTTAGCCGTGCGCGACAAGCTTTATAGGCTAGAAGCTGAACGTGATTTCATCATTAAACGTCTGCAAGATTTACGTCCGTGGGGCGATTTTGTGTTGCCGCCGTTAGCTGAAATGGGCAATCTTCGCTTCTGGTTTTATGTCGTAGCACACAGTGATATGCCTAAAATTGCCGAACTTGCCACAACGTTGGAAATTATCAAACGTGATTCGCGGTTTTGTTATGTGGTGGTGGTCGCTGAACATGAGCCAATCCATATTCCGTTGGCGCGTATTCATTTAGGCGATAAATCCCGCAACCAATTGGAGGAAAGATTGGATGAAGTGGAATTGGCAATTGAAGATGCTATCGCTGAACGGGCTGGATTAACACGCTGGTGTGAGCTGTTTGCGCGTAACATCAATAAATTACAAAACCGTGCCGCTTGTTTGGCGGCACTGTCACAAACCTATCATCAAGGTACAACCTTTGCGGTACAAGGTTGGTCACCTGTTGAATGCGTTGCTGAATTAACCGCCTATTCTGAACAACAGGGCTTTTATTTTTCCGCAGAATCCGCGTTGCCCGATGATAATCCGCCCACGTTAATGCGTAATTCTCCCTTGTTAGCCGCAGGTGAAGATTTAGTCACCTTTTATATGACACCTGGTTATCGAACATGGGATCCTTCCAGCGTAATCTTTGTGTCTTTCGTTATTTTTTTCGCCATGATTTTAGCCGATGCAGGTTATGCGTCCGTATTAGGCTTAGGTTTGCTGCTGAACTGGAAAAAATTGTCAGGGCATAAGTTTCGTCCTTTGCTGCTCTCTATCGTATTGGCTTCAATCGTGTTTGGTATGCTGATGGGCAGTTATTTTGGTGTGACTCCGACTAAGGACAGTTGGCTGAATACTCTGCATATTATTGATATGAGTAACACCAATCGCATGATGCTGTTGTCGGTGATGATTGGTATTTTTCACATTGTCCTTGCGAATATCATGACCGCTTATTGCTATACACATTGGTCGGAACGCTTACCATCGGTTGGTTGGATTAGTATTATTTTTGGTGCGTGCGCCTTGGCAGTGAGCCAACAAACGTTAGGCGTTGGGTTGTTGACGTTAGGTGGGCTATTGATTGTGTTATTCACTGCACCTAAAGAAAAACCTTTAACACGTTTTTTACAAGGGCTAGTAGGTTTAACGCGCTTGTCAGGCGTGATGGGCGATATTTTAAGTTACCTACGGTTGTTCGCGTTGGGCTTGGGTTCTGCTTCGTTAGCACTGGAATTCAATCGCATGGCTGGTGATGTGTACACCAGCTACTCTGGCATAGGTTTGGTTTTCGCCTTGTTTATTTTGTTATTTGGACACGGTGTTAATTTGATACTGGGCGTTGCTAGTGGTGTTATTCATGGCTTGCGTTTGAATGTCATTGAATTTTTCAACTGGGGACTGACTGAGGAGGGGACTTTGTATAAACCATTTAAACAAGTAGAGGATAAATTATGGAACCGTTAATGTTGGCACTGGGTTGGATAGGACTGTATGCACCCTTAGCATTAGGTGCAGTCGGTAGCATGATAGGCTGCGCTAGGGCAGGCGGCGCGGCGTGTGGAGCGTTGTTAGAAGTTGAAAGTGGTTACGGGCGTTTTATCGGCGTTGCCGCGATGCCGTCTTCACAAACTATTTATGGCATTGTGGTGACGATGGCATTACGTCGTGAACTCACGGTTGATAACTCTGCGGGCATTTTCGGTTTGGGTTTATTGGCAGGTATAGCGATGTTATACGGTGCGATTGCCCAAGGCGATGCTTGTGCAGTGTCTATCAATGCCTCTAAAAGCAAGCCCGAAGTGTTTGGTATTTCCTTAGCACCTGCGGCGTTAGTTGAGGGTTTTTGTGTGTTTGCTTTTGTATTCGCGCTGGTTTTATCAGCGGGTATTCCTAAATAATTAACCAGAGCATTGCTATGACAGACGAAAAAAGTGTTCAACAATTAGCTGATAGGATTCGTGACCAAGGTGTACACGCGGCGAATGAGCAAGCCAATAAAATTCTGCGTGAGGCAGAAAACGATGCCGCTGCGTTGCTTGCCGCTGTGCGTTCAGAAGTCGCGCAATTGCGAGAACAAGCACGGCTTGATATTGAAGCCCAACACACCGCCGCTTTAGAAGCTCTCAAATTGTCAGCGCGGGATGCCATGCTACAACTAAAAGCCAAAGTATCATCGGAATTTGAAGTGTTCGTGCAACGATTAGTGACTTCAGCAACCAGCGATGAAGAGTTTATTAAATCCATCGTACTGGTGTTAGCAAGTCATGCAGAAAAAGAATTGATTGGCGATAAAGAAATTCAAATTTTGATTTCTGAATCCTTGTTAGATGGTCAGCCTGATGAAACCTTGCGCGAACGTACCAAGCAAACGATTCTCACCTTATCCAGTCAGATGCTACGCGCGGGCGTTGAATTAATCCCCTCCGATGAAATTGATGGCGGCGCACGCGTGCGCTTAGTGAAAGACAAATTAGAAATTGATTTGTCCGATAAAGCCGTGGCAAAACTGTTGTACCAACGCATTTTGCCGCGTTTTCGCACCATACTTGAAGGGACGGAATAGTCATGGCGGCGGACACCAGCTATATCACACTGATTGCCAGTCTGCCGTATTTGCCACCGTTTGAAAAAGCCGAACGCGTGCCGATTACACGCTTAAAATTGGAACAACGACTCAATATGTTGGTTCATGAACACGCGGTACAGTTAGCGAAAGCCGAAGCCTTAGTAACATGGCGGATGTCTTTGGCAAAACCCAAAAATGACGCAGAGATGGTGGCGCGTTATCGTGTGTTGTTGCAAGCGGTTAATCATCCTGTGTTGCGTGAGTTCATTGCGTTTCGCATCGACCAACAAACCGTTTTAGCCGCACTGCGAATGCGCAAAGCGGGGCAGGATGTGACTACGTTTGAACCCATCGCTCATGCCAGTCGCTGGGCAGGTTTTATTATCAGCCATTGGGAGGATGCCGATTTTAAACTCAGTTTTATGTATCCGTGGTTGCCCGAAGCACGCACCTTACTGGAGGCAAACGATGCGCGTGGCTTGGATAGATTGTTAATGACCACGGTTTGGCAGCAACTCAGTCGTATCAGCGATAGTAATAGCTTTGGTTTTGAAGCGGTGTTTGCCTTTGTTTTTAAATGGGACATTTTGCAAGCATGGTTTGCCAGAAACCCCAGCCAAGCAACAAATCGCTTTCAAGAAATGATTAAAGAGGTCAGAAATGAGCATTGAACAGCAGAGTAGAACTGCCAAAATCATCGGCGTTAAGGAAAGCCTAGTCTTTATTGAAGTCGATGCCAATACCTCGATTATGAAAAATGAGTTGGCTTATATTCATGTCGGCGAAGAACGCCTGAAAGCGGAAGTGTTACGCGTGCGACGCGGCACCGCTGATATGCAGGTATTTGAAGATACGCGCGGCGTGTGTGTTGGCGATAAAGTAGAACTGACGGGCGAAATGTTATCTGCTACTTTAGGACCAGGTTTATTGGGTCAGGTGTTTGATGGCTTGCTTAATCCGCTTCATACGCTTGCCGACAATTACGGTTTTTTTCTACCGCGTGGTGTGACTGTTCCTTCATTGAACATGGAAAAAAAATGGCATTTTCAAGCTTGTGTAGCGATAGGCGCGAAAGTTCCCGCAGGTGGCGCAGTTGGTACAGTGCCTGAAGGTGAATTCCAGCATAAAATCATGATTCCATTTAATGAACCAGAAGCCGTTGAAATCACTTGGCTTAAAGAAGGCGAGGCAACTGTTGACAGCGTCGTGGCGCGTTATCGTAATAGCAAAGGAATTGAGATGGACATGACGCTGATGCAACGTTGGGCGGTACGTCGTCCCATGCCTGAAGCCTTGATACGCCGCCGTTTTGCCGAGCGTCTTTATCCAGTCGAACCACTCACCACCACCACGCGTATCATCGATACTTTTTTTCCTATCGCACAAGGCGGCACGGCGTGTATTCCAGGTCCTTTTGGTGCAGGTAAAACAGTGTTACAAAGTTTAATTGCCCGTTATTCAACCGTCGATGTGGCGATTATCGTAGCTTGTGGTGAACGCGCGGGTGAAGTGGTGGAAACCATCACCGAATATCCCGCCACCAAAGACCCACGAACTGGCGGCACGTTAATGGATAGAACCATCATTATTTGCAATACCTCCTCCATGCCTGTTGCAGCGCGTGAAGCATCCATTTATACAGGTATTACGCTGGGCGAATACTTTCGGCAAATGGGTTATCACGTTTTATTGATTGCCGATTCCACCTCACGCTGGGCGCAAGCTATGCGTGAAACGTCAGGACGTATGGAAGAAATCCCAGGTGAAGAAGCTTTTCCTGCGTATTTGGATTCGTCGATTAAAAATGTGTATGAACGCGCTGGCGTGTTGCGTTGCCCTGATGGTGCAATCGGTAGTTTAACCATGATAGGCACGGTATCACCTGCGGGCGGTAATTTTGAAGAACCCGTGACGCAATCTACCTTAGGTACGGTGAAAACTTTTTTGGGGCTATCAGCCGACCGTGCTTATCGGCGTTTTTATCCTGCAATTGATCCGCTTATTTCATGGTCGCGTTATTTCAATCAATTAGGCGACTGGTTTACCAAAAATCTCGATGCTAACTGGGTTAATGATGTCAAAGCTATGCAGGCGTTATTGGTACAAGGCGATACCATTTATCAAATGATGCAAGTGACAGGCGAAGAAGGCATTACCGAAGACGATTTTGTGTTGTGGCAAAAATCGTTACTGCTGGACATGGTGTATCTACAGCAAGATGCGTTTGATGATGTGGATTCTTGCACCTCCAGAGAGCGGCAACTCACCAGTTTTCGTTTATTAAAAAGCTTGATTGATGCCGATTACCAGTTTGATGACAAAGAAGCGGCGCGTGGTTTTTTCACGGAATTGACCAGCCTTTATAAAAACTGGAACTACAGCGCGTTAAAGTCTGCCGATTTTGACCGTTATCATCAGGAAATTCTAAGTTTAGCCAGTCGCTACGGTTATCAAACTGACACAAAGTTATGATAGGCTAGACACTATTAATTATGAATTCCTAATTTTAATCAACCAGAGAATATTATGACAATATCTGATCCATCAACGTCTGCCGTTGCACCATTGAGCGCGGATGAGCTACAAAATATTCATGCCTATTGGCGAGCGTGTAACTACCTAGCCGCTGGCATGATTTATTTGCGTGATAATCCATTGTTAAAAGAACCGCTGAAACCTGAACACATCAAAAATCGCTTGTTAGGGCATTGGGGTTCAAGTCCTGGTTTGAGCTTTGCCTATATTCATATCAACCGCTTGATTAAAAAATATGACCTGAACGCTATTTTTATGGCAGGACCAGGGCATGGCGCACCAGGTGTACTCGCACCTGTGTATTTAGAAAGCACTTATTCAGAAATTTATCCTAATAAGGGTGAAGACGAAGAAGGCTTGTTGCATTTCTTTAAAGAATTTTCTTTTCCAGGTGGTATTGGCAGTCACTGTACACCTGAAACGCCAGGTTCAATTCATGAAGGCGGTGAGTTAGGTTATAGCGTGTCTCATGCCTTTGGTGCGGCGTATGATAATCCCGATTTAATCGTCACCGTGATGGTCGGTGATGGTGAATCTGAAACAGGTCCACTGGCGACTTCTTGGCATTCTAATAAATTTTTAAATCCGATTCGTGACGGCGCAGTGTTACCGATTCTGCATTTGAATGGTTATAAAATTAATAACCCAACCTTGCTATCGCGTATTTCTCACGAAGAATTAAGTTGTCTGTTCAAAGGCTACGGTTATACGCCATATTTTGTCGAAGGAACTGATCCTGAAACTATGCACGCGTTGATGGCAGAGGTGTTGGAACAATGCGTACTGGAAATTCGCCGCATTCAAACAGAAGCAAGAACGACAGGTGTGCCAACACGCCCACGCTGGCCGATGATAGTCTTGCGTAGTCCTAAAGGTTGGACGGGACCAAAAGAAGTCGATGGTAAAAAAATCGAAGGTTTTTGGCGTTCACATCAAGTGCCATTAGCGAATATCAAAGACAATCCTGCTCATTTACAAGGCTTGGAAACATGGCTACACAGCTATAAACCCGAAGAATTATTTGACGAAAACGGCACACTTATCGCTGAGCTGAAAGCCTTAGCACCACAAGGCACACGCCGTATGAGTGCGAACCCTCATGCTAACGGAGGCTTGTTGCGTAAAGCTTTACGACTGCCAGACTTTAGAGATTACCAGTTGAAATTAGCAGCACCTGGTAAAATCAGCGCGGAAAATACTCGTCCATTGGGTAAATTCTTGCGTGACATTATGCGGGATAACATGACTAATTTCCGCGTGTTTGGTCCTGACGAAAACAGCTCAAATAAACTCGATGATATTTACGAAGTCAGCAAAAAAACATGGTTAGCCGATTATCTGCCCGAAGATGACAACGGCGGTGAATTATCAGCCGATGGTCGCGTCATGGAAATGCTGTCTGAGCATACTTTAGAAGGTTGGTTAGAAGGCTACTTATTGACAGGTCGTCATGGCTTTTTTTCAACGTATGAAGCGTTTGTTCATGTCATCGACTCCATGTTTAACCAACACGCAAAATGGTTAGCAATGTCCAGTGACGTGCCTTGGCGTGCGCCTGTGTCGTCATTGAATCTGCTGATTACGTCCACTGTTTGGCGACAAGACCATAACGGCTTCACCCATCAAGACCCTGGCTTTTTAGATTTAGTGGTCAACAAAAGTCCTCAAGTCACGCGCATTTATTTACCGCCCGATGTTAACTGTTTACTATCAGTGGCAGATCATTGTTTGAAAAGCACTGATTACATCAACGTGATTGTGTCCGACAAACAAAAACATCTGCAGTATTTGGATATGGATGCAGCGATTAAGCACTGTACTAAAGGTATTGGTATTTGGGGCTGGGCAAGTAACGACGATGGTGTAGAACCTGATTTAGTATTTGCCAGTGCAGGTGATATTCCGACTAAAGAAGCGTTAGCAGCTGTGGTTCTGTTGCGAGAAAATTTTCCGAAACTGAAAATTCGTTTTATTAACGTGGTCGATTTATACAAATTAGTGCCAAGCAGTGAACACCCTCATGGTTTGTCGAATCGGGATTTTGACAGTTTATTTACCTTGGATAAACCCGTTATTTTCAACTTCCACGGCTATCCTTGGTTGATTCATCGCTTAACTTATCGCCGTAACAATCACCATAACCTGCACGTTCGTGGTTATAAAGAAAAAGGCAGTATCAACACCCCACTGGAATTGGCAATACAAAATGAAACCGACCGTTTCAGCTTGGCGATTGATGCGATTGACCGCTTGCCAGCTTTACGCATAGCGGGTGCGCACGTTAAAGAAAAACTGCGTGATGAGCAAATTGCTTGTCGTAATTATGCTTATGAACATGGTACAGATAGACCAGAAGACGATCAGTGGCATTGGCCTTACTAAGTAGCTTTACAAGTTGGCGTGAGCTTGCGAACCCCAATGTGCGTTGGGGTTCGTTCAATCTTTTAAAAAGGAATCAACATGAAAAAAATAATTTCGTTACTGTTTATCGTTTCTAGCCTATCAGTATTGTCTTCTTGTGCCACTGTCACAGAAATTGATGGTACTTGGAAAAAGTCAGGAACTGTCGCGCAAAAATACAATAAAATTGTCGTATTAGGTTTAGCAAATGATCTTGCCAAACGATCAACCGTAGAAACGGGCATCGTCAATAACTTAATCAAAAATGGTTACAATGCAGTTGCAGGTTCGGCAGTCTTGCCAACCAATGTAATTGATGTGAACAGCGATGGCAAATTGGATGCTGGCGTAAAAGAGCAATTAGTCAGTCAATTAAAAGCGGCTGGAGTTGATGG
>DFWO01000115.1 GCA_002380945.1 Methylococcaceae bacterium UBA4132
TAACTTTGATGTGTTGATTTACTCATTAGGCTGATTCATTCCGCTTGTCCCCAGATTTTAGGTGCAAAAAACCATTTTATACTATTCGATGCTTTAAAATTGGGATAAATAAGTGCATAGATATGATGAGATACGAAGCTCATCAATCGCGTTGGCTAGCTTTTTATATATCCCAATAACTAATCGGATTCTGCCAATTTGCTGTTATTCATTGAATAACCAAAATACACAATCAAGCCTATCACTAACCATACGACAAAGCGCAACCAAGTAATGGCGGGTAAAAATGCCATTAACGCGCCACAAGACAACATCCCTAAGACTGGAAATAACACGCCAAATGGCGCGACAAACGGGCGGTGCATATCAGGTTGTGTAATGCGCAATACGATAACGCCTAAACACACCAGCACGAAAGCGGCTAAGGTGCCGATATTAACCAATTCTGCTAAATCGCCCAGCGGTATAAAACCTGCAATCAGGGCAATAATAATGCCGCACAGCACAATCACGCGCACAGGCGTTTGAGTATTAACGTTTACTTCACTAAAGAACGCCGACAATAAACCATCCCGCGACATAGCAAAAATAATGCGTGTTAAGCCGTAATATAACACCAGCATCACCGTGGTTAGCCCCGCGATAACACCTGTCGCAATTAATGCCGAAGCCCAGTCATAGCCCAACAAAAACAGCGCGTGCGCAACAGGAGATGACACATTTAAATCAGTGTAATGAACAACACCTGTCAGCAATCCAGAAACGATAATGTAAACAATCGTACAAAATACTAATGAAGTCACGATACCAAACGGCAAATCACGTTGTGGATTTTGCGCCTCTTCAGCCGCTGTTGAGACAGCATCAAAGCCCACATAAGCAAAAAATACTAATGATGCGCCCGCTAATACACCTGTCGTTTTACCATCGGGTAAGGTTTGAAACCATCCAAAGGGCATAAATGGATGCCAATTTTCGGGATGTACATTAAAGGCAGCGACCCCGATAAAGATGCTAATCGTGATTAACTTAACCACCACCATTGCATTATTGGCTTTGGCACTGTGTTTTACGCCGATAATCAATAATCCCATTAATAACAAAATAATCACCGAGGCAGGTAAATTAATCAGCCCACCCATTTTAGGTGCTTTCGTTAATACATCAGGTAAGGGAAAACCGATAGCCGTCAGTGCATTACTAAAATAACCCGACCAACCATTGGCAACGGCTGCCACTGAAATACCATATTCCAGCAATAAATCCCAGCCGATAATGAAGGCAATCATCTCACCAAACGCGGCGTAACTATAACCATAGGCACTGCCACAACCTCCGACTGAAGCGGATAATTCCGCATAAGACAAGGCAGCAAAGGCACACGCTAAACCTGCAATAATAAATGACAATATTACCGCAGGACCTGATTGCGTTGCGGCGGCAATGCCCGTTAACACAAAAATACCCGTGCCAATAATCGCGCCAATACCGAGAAACGCTAAATCCCATGCGGATAAGCAACGTTTAAGACCCCGCTCTATATTTTCCTGTTCTGAAGTAACGTGTTTGGTGCGAAATATTTGCAGTGCCATAATGAGAACTCTTGTGTGCCTAAGAAAAAACTGGATTATAACGCACACTTGATAAACAACAACGATAGTCAACAACTTCGGAAATACAGCGAAATTAACGCCATGATTCCCCTGCTTTCTATTAAGTTAAGCACTAGTTTTGTTCGTTAAAATAAACAAATCTAATAAGCTCATGATAAAATTCGTCCATAGCTAGGGTTAATTATTAAACCTAGGCTACACTTAACACATTGTTCTAAGAGAAATTTATCGTAATGAAAATCCGTACTCTACTTGCTTGTTCGCTATTATTGTCTCCTATCGGCAAGGCTTATGCGACCAACTACAACCTACCAACCATAAAAGGCGATACTGTCATTGCTCAGTTTCCTAATGAGGACAGTCATCTGGTTGCAGTGACACGCGAGGATTATCCTGAAGTAACGCCTGATCTACCTATCACCTTGTTAGATGTTGCAAAACGCTATCACTTAGGACAAGAAGAAGTGGTCAGGCTTAATCCAACTGTTGACCGTTGGTTAGTGTTGCCTGCAACGCAAAGCAAAATGGACATAAAAATTGAGACTAAACAGAGTCAAGATGTGCGCATACCAAATAAACGTATTTTGCCAGACACACCACATAATGGTGTTACGCTAAACATTGCCGAATTTCGTATGTATTACTACCCGCCCAATACAGGGCAGGTGATGACGTTTGCACATGGTATCGGCAGACAAGATTGGAAAACACCGCTAGGTCAAACCAAAATTATTCGTAAAATTAAAAATCCTGTCTGGAATCCACCTGAGACTATTAGGCGCGAACACGCCGCAGACGGTGATCCGTTACCCGCTGTTGTGCCAGCAGGTCCTCACAATCCATTGGGTACGCGTGCGTTATATCTCGCTTTACCTGGTGAATATCGCATACATGGCACAGACATAGACAAAGTGTATGGTATTGGTATGCAGATTACCCACGGCTGTGTGCGTATGTATCCGCAAGACGTTGAAGAATTATATGAAGTCGTTGGTGTAGGAACACCTGTTTATATGGTTAAACAACCTATCAAAGTCGGCTGGTTAAACAACGTCCTGTACATCGAAGCGCATCCTGATTTGGAAGGCGAAAACATGGGTAAAGAACGACGCTATCAAGTCGCGTTAGAGCTGATTCGTAAACACAATCGCGGCGAACTACCTGAATTCGATCAAAAAGCTCTAAATGACGCATTGGAAAAACTAGACGGCGAACCTGTCCCACTGTATGAAAGATTACCGCCGATGGAGGGTGAAGTGGAAGCTATGCCAGCAAGCGAGCCGACGTTGCCACCTGCTATTAATGCTGAACCTTTATCGCCTTCACCTGAGCCTGTATCAAAGATTACCCCAAAATCGACAGCCATTAAGGTAGCCATAAAACCCGCACCTAAGGCTGATAGCAAAGTTGCTGTAAAAGCCGCGCCTAAAACTGACACCAAAGTAGCGGCAAAGCCTGCGCCTAAAACTGGTACTAAAGTAGCCGCAAAACCTGCACCTAAAGCTGATACCAAAGTAGCCGCAAAACCCGCGCCTAAAACGGTGACTAAAACAGCTACAAAGCCTGATGTAAAAACCGCGCCAAGAACGGCATCAAAATTCACCATCAAGCCACCTGCAACTCTTTCAGCAGTAGACCATGCACCGTTAGCTCTAGTCGTGTGATGATTTCTGTAGAGACGTTACCCTGTAACGTCTCTACAGCATTTCCAATGCCAGTAACGCCATATTTTTAGACCCACCGCCCTGCCCTAACTGCTGTTTAACAGCTTGCAAATTTTCTTGCATAGTTTCACGATAATCTTGATCCGTTAAAATCCGCCCCACTTCTGTCGCCAAATTATTTGCAGTAGCCTCATGCTGAATGAACTCCCGCACAACCGCCTTACCTGCCACAATATTCGGCAAACCAATAAATGGTGTTTTCACTAATAATCGCCCTAACCAATACGTCAGTGGCGATAGCTTATAACAAATCACCATCGGCACAGTCAGTAACGAAATCTCCAAAGTTGCCGTCCCAGAAGTTGTCATCACCGCATCACAGCACTGCATCACATCATAAGGTTGCTGCTTAATCACCGTCACTTTAACAGGCGAATCATCTAAATATTCAGACAGTAATTCATCACTAATCGAATCCGCTTGTGGCAAAATAAACTGACAATCAGGAAACTTAAACTGTAACAAAGCCGCAGCGGCGAGCATGACAGGTAACAACCGTTTAATCTCATTCGCCCGACTACCCGCCAACAAACCCACCACCCGCTGATTCGCATCCAAGCCAAACCGCGCCATATCTTCCGCTTTACTGTGTTGTGGATGCACCTTATCCACCGACGGATGCCCCACATACCGTACAGGCACATTCTCCGCCTCATAATAAGGAATCTCAAACGGGAAAATCACCGCCATCATATCAATCACTTTACCGTAAGCCTTCACACGTCCTGCTCGCCAAGCCCACACCTGTGGACTGACATAAAACAACACCTTAACTCCCTGTTGTTTGGCAAACCGCGCCAGCTTAAAGTTAAACTCTTTGTAATCCACGCACACCAACAAATCAGGACGTTCGGTGCTAATAATCTGCTCCATCAACTTCAATGCTCGCCGAATCTCGCCATAATGTTTCAGTACCTCCACCACACCAATAACACCAATCCCTGCCGAATCATAACGAATATCTATCCCCGCCTGCGCCATTTTCGCACCACCCATACCGATACCTTTAATATCAGGCTGGTGTTTTTTGATTTCTAAAAACATATTCGCGGCGTGTTGATCGCCAGAGGCTTCGCCCGCGCTGAAAAGAATAGTGGTCATAATGATAGAAAAATAGATAGGTTTTTATTTATTATTTTCATGCGGAGGGATGAAGATAAAGCAAGAATTGCTCTAACTTTTCTGTATTGCAAACTTTTACATTTCCCATCATGCCTGATAATTGCCTTGGTAATTGTTTTCCAAGCTCTTCAAGTATTCGTACATCCGTTCTATTTTTGCAAACAATAAGCAATGTATATTTCGGATCAATATCCATTAATTCATTTGTCTTTCGATATAAACGTTCAATTACTGCAATAGAACCAGACCATTTTTTAATAAATTCATCTGTTAAAGGTCTCCATGCTTCTTTTCTAATTACTTTTCTTGCTGCCTCAGTAAGTTGCGAATTTTCTTGATTTAAACGATTATCGATAATGTATTGCTGGCAGTTTCTAGCAGATTCTTCTAAATCACTAAGTTCTATTAATTGGACATTAATATCTTTTGCCAAGAAATAATCAACCTTATTCACCATTCCTGCATGAAAGCCAATGGATTTAGCAATACCATCATTATCATCAAGTTTAAAAGCGTGGAAATCCGAACTTTCTTGTAATCCTAATTCACAAGATGCGTGCTTAATTTGCTGTAAATAATCCGCCTTATTGATCATAGAGTTTTACAAGCCGCTAAAATAAAGATCAGAATAAGTTGAATTTAATAAACTGATGGCTTCAGTCAATTGTACGTCAACGGCATCGCTATCAAATTTAAGAAGATACCCATCTAAATCAACAAAATGAACTGATAAAAATTCATTGATATTATCAATTTTTCGTTTTTTTAATCCAACTTCTAAAGACTTTAATATATCGGTACTGTGAGTCGTAATCACAATATTAACGCCTTTTTCGGCTAAGGATAATAAGGCATTCATTAAAATCAATTGCCAATCAGGATGTAAATTTGTTTCTGGTTCATCAATAAATACAAATGAACCTTCGGTAATAATATTGTGCTTTAATAAGGCATGAATCATACCTAAATTAGTCATACCAAAAGAAACCAGATGTTTTGATATTTCTCGCCCTGTTTCTTTATCTTTAAAACTTAAATTATCACCCTTAAAAATGAATTCTCCACCTAATGTTTTTTCTAGTGCATCTGCTACCGATTCAAAATCACCTAGTGCTTTAGGTTTGATTTTTAATCTATTATCTAAGTCATAAAAATACTTTGGAACACCTGTTAAAAAGTCTCCCATACTTTGGCTAGATGATAATAAAGCAGACGCTTTTTCTTTAGCCATATTTAAAGCGTCTTTGACTTTCCAATAGGCAGGAGATTCAAAAAAAACTACGCTAGATAAACTAGCAACCTCATCAATAAAATCACTTTCCAAGCTAAAAGAAACTTCTTTCCTAGAAAAACTTATATCTAAAAAATCAGTAGCTAAAATTTCAGTTTTTATTTCTCCAAAGCTGATTAATTCATTAAGTGATGAAATTTGAAAATTATCTTTCAGCTCATTTTCAATATGTTCACTAATAAGATGAGCATAAATATTTTTTGCGTTTGTAAGTTGCCAGATTAAGCTGTTAAAAGTTACATTAATCGTACTGGAAACTTCTATAATATTATCTATTTTTTCAGGTTTATTTTTTAACTCATTAAGATATGATGTGTAATAATTTTGAATTTTTTTTACGTCTGCCAATATTGGTTGAGTAAAATCTAAAAAGACATAAATTTTCCATTCTTTAGCCTCACTAATATCATTTTGTAACTTCATCAAGCTTGACTCTATTTTTTTAATAAAATTTTCATCAACTTTATTTGGATTACTCATCATATTAGTAAAACTTGATAGCTTTAGTTGAAGCTGACGAGTTGTTTTACTAATCGCTTCATAATAAACATTTTTATTAACGACATTTAAAATAGAATAAAGCGATTTAGTAAAAAAGCTTTTACCTGTTCCATTAGAACCAGTTATTACTGTCATTGGGCGAATTTTAAATTCGGCTTCTTTAATCTTGCCCAAATTTTTGACTTTTACGTCAATTTTCATGTCATTCTCTTTAAAATTTCTTTCATTTCATCGTTCCCACATTGCGTGAGAACGATGTGATAGATTCATATAAATACATTCGACGGTATAAATAAACCTGCGAGGTCTTAAAGACCTCGCAGGTTTGAACAACTTGTGCCAGCTGATTTTTACAATCAACTTAAGGATTACCTAGTCAAAGGTCAATGTTGCCGCTTTTTCGCCGTTGATGAAAACGAAGCAATGGGTGGTATCAGTGCCATCGGTTATGCACGAGGCGGTCACTGGTTTTCCTTGATAAATGCCAGTGAATTCACCGTCACGAGTCCAGTCTGAAAGGTCGTGGTTAATAACGATTTCATTGTTTATTTTAATAACGACCATATCATTAAAATCATTGATTTCACCAGATATATCCCAAGCAGGTCCTGGGTAATTGGCGGGTCGATAGGTTTGTGATGGAGCTATTGTTTCGCAGCCTGCCAATAAAACAATCATCGAGGCAATAAGTACGTTTTTCATATTCTTCTCCAGTAGGTCGTGGTGGGTAAAAAATTGTAGGTTAGATTGCTAAAACGGCACATCAATCTGTACTGCTAATCGTCTATATCTTCATAAAACTGTGTTTGAAAACGTGGGGTGCAGAGTGCGAGAAAGATTAAATCGTCTGTGCCTATGTTGGTAATTTTTTGCGCACACAGTGGAGGAATAATGACGACATTACCCGCGCTAATGGTTTGTGCAGGTAAATCAGCCACTTCTACACTGCCTATGCCTGAAAGAATTACATAGCGTTCAATCGTATGGCTTAAGCGGTGTAAGCGAGTGGTCATGCCTACTTTAACTCGCGCTCTGGCAATGGATAGTTGCGGGTCTTGGGCTGAGTTGGATAACTCTAAAATAAAACACCCTTCTTCAAAATAATATTCGTCCGTTTCGGGTGTTGTTATTATTTTCGCTTGCATGACTTGCTCTGTTTTCATTAAAAGACATTACACTGCAACATCTCTACAGGAATTTAATGTAAAAACCCAACGCCCACTCGTTTATTATGAGTTTGATGGTATTAATGTCGCGCTTGGATTTTGCAAGGCTTTATCAGCGGCTTTTTTTTGTTCCGACAAATAAGTACCTGTCATCACAAACGCCATAATTAATAAGTAGACGACGGCGGCTATGCGTCTTGCTTTTTTACTTTCGTGATAGTTATTCATTGCTTAATACTCCCCGAATAACTGCGACTATTTCTCTGATTTGTTCATCGCTTAAATGTGAACAAATCGGCAGCGAGAAACAACGCGCGGCGACTGATTCAGTCACGGGTAATGACACGCCTGCACAGTCTTCTTTAAAAACATTCTGTTGATGTAGTGGGACAGGATAATACACCGCACAGCCGATTTGTTTAGCTTGTAAAGCAACCATCACTTCATCACGACGGTCACACAATAGCGTGTATTGATGATAAACGTGTACACCCAAACCATCTTCATACGGTGTGATTAGTGGTAAATCTGCCATTAATTCTGAATAAAGATGCGCGGCATGGCGACGGGCAGCGTTGTATTGGTCGATACGTTTTAATTTAGGTCTTAAAATAACTGCCTGCATTTCATCAAGGCGGCTGTTGTAGCCGATGATGTCGTGGTAGTAACGGACTTTTGAGCCGTGATTACGCAATTGTTTGATGATTTCGGCGGTTTCGTCTGAGTTGGTGACGACCAAACCACCATCACCAAATGCGCCTAGGTTTTTGCTGGGGAAAAAGCTGTAACCTGCCGAGTGTCCGATAGAACCCGTTTGTTTGCCGTTAATAGACGCGCCAAACGATTGGCAACAATCTTCAATCAGCTTTAAATTATGCTGTCCGCACAATGCCATGATGCTTGCCATATCCGCAGGTTGCCCAAACAAATGCACGGGCATGATGGCTTTAGTTTTAGGGGTAATGGCTTTGGCAATTGCGTCAGGGCAGATGTTGAAGGTTTTTGGGTCAATATCAACAAAGACTGGAATCGCACCAACATATTTGATAGCTTCGGCGGTGGCGATAAAGGTGAATGAAGTGGTGATGACTTCATCGCCCGCGCCTATGCCTTCAGCAATCAATGCTAAATGCAGTGCGTCTGTCCCCGAAGCCACACCAATGGCGTGTTTTACACCTAGATAAGCGGCGGTTTCACGTTCAAAAGCGGCGACGTTTGGTCCAAGAATAAAGGCGCAGTTTTCGATTGTTTCGCTTAAGCCACGCTCGACTTCATCTTTAATTTCAGCGTATTGGGCTTTGAGGTTTACCATTGGTATCATATTTTATTGCCTGTTGTTTGTGTTTAAGTACGGAGTAAAATAGCTTTAGCTGTTTTTATTCAATAGCTGAAGCTATTGAACTCCCGCTATAAATATTATTTGTCGCCTAATAATTGGGTAATTTGTATTGCGGTGGCTAAGGCTCTTCTACCTGCTACGCCTGATACTAACGGATTGTCGCCTGTGTGTATGCAGTTGACGAAGTGTTTAATTTCTTCCAGCAACGCATCGGCACTGTCAAAGGTCGATTCTTCGCTGATAATTTCAGGCACACCAGGAAACATTTCTTTAGTCCCTGTTTGGTATTTGCTCAACACACGATTTTGAAAATCCACGGAAATATAGGAACTGGGTCTAAACAGGCGCATTTTGCGTTCCATTTTCATGCTAATACGGCTGGCGGTAACATTGGCAACGCAACCATTTTTAAACGTTAACCGCGCGTTAGCTATGTCTGTACCTTGTGTCAAAACGGGAGTGCCACTGGCATCAATACGCTCTATTTCAGAATCCACCAACGCCAGAATAATATCAATGTCATGAATCATTAAATCCAACACCACGCTGACATCATTAGCGCGGGGATTAAATGGTGATAAACGGTGCGATTCAATAAACAACGGTTTTTCTTCTTTGTCCAAGCCTAATACGGCTGGATTAAAACGTTCTAAATGCCCGACTTGGAGGATGAGATTTTTTTCTTTTGCAATCGCAATGAGTTCATCAGCTTCGGCAACCGTGACAGTAATGGGTTTTTCCACGAGCACATGAACGCCTGCATTTAAAAAATCTTTAGCGACTTGGTGATGCAAAGTAGTCGGCACAACAATACTGACCGCATCGACCGTGCCAAGTAACGAGGCATAATCCGTTAAGGCATGCGCTCCATATTTTTCGGCAACCGTTTGTGCGGCTTGTTCATTAATATCAACTACGGCGACTAACTCACAGTCGGACAGTGTGGTGTATTTTTCCGCGTGGAATTTACCGAGATAACCCGTCCCGATAACGGCGCATTTTAGTTTTTTCATTAATTAGTATGGCTCGATTGCTTGGTATTGAGAGACATTTTACACAAAATCGCGCTGTTCATCATGACATCGTTCCTGTGCCTAATTTTCTCGTTCCCACACGCTGTGTTGAGTAGCAGCGCGTAACACTGTCTTGCGCACTAGGTAAGCGCGTGGGAACAATAAAAAAAATGCTAGAATCGTATTTTAATCCTATTCCCTACTCAAGATAAACCATGACTGATAACAATTGGAACAATTACTCCTTAGAAACTCAAGCCATACGGACTGGACATCGCCGTACTGATGAAGATGAACACAGTATTCCTATTTTCGCCACCTCTAGTTATGTCTTTAAAAGTGCCGAAGAAGCCTCGCTACGCTTTACGGGCAAAAAAGCAGGCAATATTTATTCGCGCTTTACCAATCCCACTGTTGATGCGTTTCAACAACGACTAGCGGTCATGGAAAAAGGCGAACGCTGTTTAGCATTTGCCTCAGGCATGGCAGCGATTATGGCAGTCGGAATGGGTTTATTAAAAGCAGGCGATCATGTCGTGTGTTCGCGTGGCGTGTTTGGTAACACGGTGATGATATTCACTAATTATTTTGCCAAATTCGGCGTGGAAACTGATTTTGTCGATTTAACCGATATGGCAGCATGGGAAGCAGCCATTAAACCCAACACGCGGTTTTTATTTTTAGAAACACCGTCCAATCCGCTGACTGAAATTGCTGATATTCAAGCACTAGCAGACATTGCCCACGCGCATGATTGTTTATTAATCGTCGATAATTGTTTTTGTACGCCTGTGTTACAAAAACCGTTTGAATTAGGCGCGGATATAGTGGTGCATTCGGCAACTAAATACATTGATGGGCAAGGGCGGTGCGTGGGCGGTGCGGTGATTGCCAGCAATGACATTATCGAACAATACATTTATCCCTATTTGCGCACGGGCGGCGCAACCATGAGTCCATTTAATGCATGGGTGTTTTTATCAGGTTTAGAAACCCTGGCTATTCGTATGAAAGCCCATTGTGATAGCGCGTTTGAATTGGCAAAGTGGTTAGAACAACAGCCCAGCGTCGCAAAAGTGCATTACGCAGGCTTGCCCTCTCACCCGCAACACGAGTTAGCAAAACGCCAACAAAGCCATTTTGGCGGTATCGTCAGTTTTGAATTAACTGGCGGTAAAGACCACGCATGGCGGTTAATTGATGCCACGCAAATGATTTCCATCACCGCTAACTTAGGCGATCTTAAAACCACCATCACCCATCCTGCTACCACCACGCACGGACGTTTAACGCCCGAATTACGCGCTAAAGCAGGTATTAAAGACGGTTTGGTGCGTATTTCAGTGGGCTTGGAAGCTCTTGAAGACATTAAAAACGACTTATTGCGTGGTTTGTAAATTACTCAACGCGGCGCGTTACTGCCCACAGTTAAGCCGTCATTCCAGCATGGATGCTGGACAAACCTGTCAGGAACAGGGTTGCATTTACCCGCAGGGTGCTAGGCTTCCTGCCTAGCATGAATCCAGTCACAGGGATGTGTTTGAGTGTACGCCATCAGTGGCTTCTGGATTGCGGCAATCCCTGCCGCAATGACGTATTTTCCCTTAACTTAATGGCGTGATGCGGCGAGTGGGAACAAGAAGATCGAGAAAAATTATGAATATTGATGTGTTATGTGTGGGTCATGCCTCATTCGATTTAGTATTTTCAGTCGCACGCCACCCTAGTGAAGATGAAAAAATTGTCGCCGATGATTTAATCACCTGTGGTGGGGGACCTGCGGCAAATGCGGCAGTGCAAGTCGCAAAACTGGGTTTTTCTGCTGCATTTGCGGGTTACTTGGGGCGGGATGTGTATGGTGAAGCGCATTATCAAGAGCTAATCGCTCACAACATTCATACTCAGTGCGTAGTGCGCGGCAACTCGCCCACGCCGTTATCAACCGTCATTGTTAAACCAGATGGTGAACGCGCATTAATTAATTACAAAGGTGATACCAAACCGTTAGCCGCCGATGCGCTTGATTTTTCCGCACTTCAGCCCAAGGTGATTTTATTCGACGGACACGAACCACATATTTCTGTGCCTTTAGCTAAACAAGCGCGAGAAGCTGGGATTGCAACGGTATTGGATGCAGGCTCGGTGCATGACGGTACGTTAGCCTTAATGGGTTTAGTCGATTATCTGGTGTGTTCAGAAAAATTCGCGTTGCAACTGAAAGGTGATGAACAAACCGCGTTAGCGTATTTAGCCACGCTCGCGCCTGTTGTTGTCATCACGCTAGGCGAACGTGGTTTAATTTGGCAACAAGGCACACAAAGCGGCGCATTACCCGCACTGGCAATTAACGCCATTGACACAACAGGCGCGGGTGATGCGTTTCATGGCGCGTTTGCGGCAGGTGTAGCCGCAGGGTTAGATTGGTTAACAGTGTTACGTTATGCCAGTGTCGCGGGGTCGTTGTGTTGTACCAAAATGGGTGCGCGGTTGGGATTACCGTCTAAAGAAGAACACGCTGCGGTGTTTACACACTTACCACAGGAGTTTTATTAATGAAAAAAATAGTTTTTGGCTTATTGCTACTGGTGGGAGGAACTTTATTCCTTACTAATTATTTGACGGGTATCGCCACAGATAGCACAGATAAATTAAGTAGTAACGCCCTCAGTCAATTAATCGCGACAGATAATAAGCCTGAACCTGTAAAAAATACTCAGCCAACACAGACTAAACCAAGCGTTGCCGAACAAATGACAAATGCTGTGATGAAACCGCTTGTCGATGATATTCTCGAAATAACGAACAAACAATCACTCAACAATGCAGCGCAAATTGAAAACTCGACACCTAAAAATAGCACTACACCCAAACCACCCATCGCCACCATCAAAATCTACGATAAAAAAACCGCCAAAGAAATCACCATAGAAACACTCGCTCAACTAGAAGCCCAGCATCAACAACCGACTTCACAACAAATCGACGAACAAAGAGACAAGGCGGCAAAATTTCAAGCCTATTATCAAAAGCCTGAAAGATGCGCCTCACCCAGCACTCACGAAATGCGCATTCAATGTGGTAATGAATATATGCGTGCTAAAGCTAAGTTTGAAGAATTATGGCAACAAGGAAAATTTAAAAATTAACTGCTAAACGCACACCGAACAGCCTAGGATCGCTAGGTACACCAGATATATACTGTCGATTTTAGTTCAGCCTTACTGTTTCAATACGGCATCACATAATACGGGTAGGATAGGTTCAACTGGTTCAGTAATCGGTGACGGCGGTGGATTTTTAGCTTCTGCTGAAAACCACCAATCTAATTTGGCATCACAACCATCACCTTGGGGTAAGGGGTCTTGGTTTTGGCAATCTTTACTATCAATTGGGCATTTTAGCCGTACATGAAAATGGTCATCATGTTTCCACCACGGGCGGATTTTGCGTAACCAATCACGCTTGCCACCCGCTTGATTACATAAATGGCGTTTAACACTGGGATTAACAAAAATTCTATCCACTTCTGGCATACGCGAGGCGAGTTCTAATATTTGTTCATTCGCTATCGACCAATGCCTTAAGTCTATGTCGTCTGATTTACCTAGCAATACTGAGGGTGCGCTCCATTTTTCCCGTTCAGTATGTGTTAAAGGACGGGTATTGGCTTCAGGTGATAATAAAAACCACATATCAACGTCTAGCCCTGTTTGATGACTACGGTGTCCGCTCACCATCGGTGCGCCACGCGGCTGCCCTAAATCGCCGATAAGTAACGTACCTAGCTGTTGTGTGTAGGCACTTTGCCCCAGATTTTGAATAAATTGGATTAAATTTGGATGCCCATAATAGCGGTGGCGTGATAAGCGCATGACTTGATAACCTGTCCCGTCAGTGGGTAGTATTGCCGCACCACTTAAACACCCCGCTGTATAAGTACCGATACTTTGCGCGATACCGTATGTTGGTTGGGTGACTTTTGCCCAGCGTTGTGCAACGACACCTGCCTGACAGTCCACAACAGCTCCCGCTAATAGGCAAGCGATTAGAAATTTATTGTTCAATGAATGTACTCCAACATTTGAAAGCCATAAAACGATTATTTTATCGTTAAATACCGTGAGTGTTTCGAGTTTTGGCAGATGGTACTAGCGTACTCTGTATAGCCTAAGTAAAATGCTTTACACTGTACGTTAAAATTTAATTTAATACTTGAGGAATACACCATGCTACAACGCACATTTTTTACTACTGTCATATTAGCCGCTACTGTGTCCGTTTGTTCAGCGGGTACTATCTCGAAAGGTGTTTGGTCACCAAGCGGGTGTGGCGCAGAGCCTACACTACCTGCTATTAATCAAAGCACTGTGGATGCCTATAATAAAAGCGTTAAAATCATTAATGATTGGCAACAAAAAGTTGGCACTTATAATACTTGTGTCGTTAAAGAAGCCAATGATGACAATGCCATTATTGCCAAAGCCGCTAATGAACGACAAACAAAATTACAAAAATTGACTGAAAAAGTCCATGCTGATACTGAAGCGGCTAAAGCTAAGTTGGACAGTAAATAGTCCTTTTATCACCGTAGGTTGGGGTGAGTAAAGCGAACCCCAACAAAACAACTCGCTAAACGTCAATGTTGGGGTTTGTACCTCACCCCAACCTGCGTCACTTTACATCATTAATGAAAAAAAGCCCCTTTCTTGAGCTAGTCGCTAACCATCGCCTACTGTTATGTATTCTGACGGGTTTTTCCTCAGGATTGCCGTTATACATTCTCATCAATTTGTTCGCTGCGTGGTTTCGAGAATCAGGGGTTGATTTAAAAACTATTGGCTTACTGACTCTGATTCAGTTGCCTTATACATGGAAGTTTTTGTGGTCGCCGCTGTGTGATAGATACGCACTTAGTTTAGGACGGCGGCGCACTTGGATGTTATTAACACAACTGGGCTTATTGGCACTGTTACCTGTCTTTGGTTATTTTTCGCCTAAAGAGGATTTGTCTATTATTGTCGTGCTGGCTGTGGTGGTTGCCTTTTTATCAGCCACACAAGACATTGCCATTGATGCGTTTAGACGTGAATTATTACATGAAACTGAACAAGGCTTAGGTAGTGTGATTCATGTCAATGCCTATAAATTATCCAGTTTAGTACCTGGTTCATTATCGCTGATACTCGCCGATCATTTGCCTTGGTCAGTGGTTTATCCCTTCACTGCGTTATTCATGATTCCAGGGGTTTTATTAACTTTATTCGTACAAGAACCACTCTATTCGGCAAACGCGCCCAAAACGTTACGGTCTGCCATCATCGAACCTTTTCATGATTTTTTTCATAGCCAAGGCGTAAAGAGTGCGTTAACCATCCTCGCCTTTATCTTCTTTTATAAATTGGGCGATACTATGGCCAGTGCGTTACTCACGCCGTTTTATTTAGATTTAGGCTTTAGTAAAACTGAAATAGGCATTATTGCTAAAAATGCAGGGCTATGGGCAAGTATCGCAGGTGGTATTTTGGGCGGAGTTTGGATGGTTTATATCGGCATTCATCGCGCGTTATGGGTGTTTGGTGTATTACAAGCGATGGTCATTTTAGGCTTTGCATGGCTCACTACCATAGAACATAGCTTGAGTAGTCTGGCGTTTGTGATTGCCACTGAAAGTTTTGGCATGGGGCTAGGCACAGCAGCATTCGTGGCATTTGTTGCCACCACCACTAATCCCGCTTATGCCGCCACGCAATTTGCCTTATTTACCAGTTTGGCAGCCACGCCGCGTTCAGTCGCCAATGCACTGGCAGGGTATTTTGTCGAAGGCGGCGATATTAGTCTGTTTGATGTGCCGTTGTTGCACATTCCCGCGTTAGGCTGGGCAAATTTTTATTGGCTGTGTTTTGCCTTGACCTTACCTGGTATGTTGCTGTTGTTTAAGGTTGCGCCTTGGAGGGTTAGTAAAGTTGGTATTCCCAAATAGTGAGTGATATTTCATATTTATCGTTCGCCCTGAGCTTGTCGAAGGGCTGTGGTGGTTCGACAAGCAGCTCACCACGAACGGTTCTACTCATTTAACCGCCGACGCAATAACACTTCATCATATTCAGAATGTACTAAGCCTTCGAGTACGCCCACCGTTTGAAAACCTTGCCACTGATAAAACTGCAAAGCGGCTTGATTAAATTCTGAAGCAACTAGCCAAATATTATTGGCTTGTGATTGGGTTTCTTGTTGTAACCAGCTCAATAATTCTGTGCCTATACCCAAACCGCGATACGGCTCAAGCAAACCCAATAACTCAATATACGCGCCGCGTAACCACGGATAACGCAGACAAATTACCCCAGCTGTTTGCTGGTTCACTTGCACCACATAACGGTACAGACTAGCCTCTTCGCGTAACAAATAATTTTTTAAGCCCGAAGCCGACACGCCCAAAGTTAACCAAGGATCACTAACTGCAAAAGCGTTACTTAGTAACTCGGCATCGGTTATTGAGAGCGAACGAGTTAGGGTGCAAGCGTCTAATACAATGCTGGTCTTGCTAAAAGGCTGTTTCATCATAAGGTAGGCTGTGCAGGTGCAGGCGTAACAGTTTCGGGGGCGGGTACTGGCTTAGGTTTGGATTTAGGCTTTTTAACACGCACCATTCCATTGCCGTATTTAGCATCGTAATCGACATTATCACCGCGTCTGAGTTCATAACATTCATTCACAGCTTCTATTGTGCCAGAGGCAAGTAACTCACTCACCGTGACAAACTCAAACCCTTTGGCGCGTAACTCATCAACAATACGCGGCAACGCAGCAGCTGTACCACGTCCACGTCCATTGGCATGAAAAATCACGATAGAACCCGCCCGCGTTTCTTGCACAATTTTATTGGGTTGTACGGTGATGGCAGGATCACCACTGACCACATCCCATTGAATAGCACTTAAACCGAGTGAGTTAGTGGCTTGCAATGATTCTGGACTACAAGTCCCAAACGGAAAACGTAAGCCAGCAGGTTGATGAGGTACATTAGCCATTAAATTCTCTAAACCTGCGGCTTTTGCTTTGCCCTCTAAGTTGTCTCGAATACGTTCATATTCAGCTTGCGTCCAGACAATTTGTTGCTGAACTTCTTCGCCTTGTAACACGCGCAAATTACCGTGTGTCCAGCCGTGATTACCAATTTCAAATAAGTTATCCGCCATCAACTGCATGGTTTGCTCAGGATGCGACTGCATCCATTTACCTCCCGCATAAAAGGTCGCTTTGACTTTTTTATCCCGCAAGGCATTAATCACCCCGCGATCATAACCTGCCACTTCATCGGCGCGTTCGCATAAATCGAACGTTAAAGCGACCCACTTTTTATCGCTAGGTAACTTAACGCGCCGTATGGAATTCATATAGTCAGGCTTAAGTGGCGGTAAGGCTTCATTCGGCTGTGTTCTGCTAGGTGGCAAAAAATCAGGCGAACGTAACCAATGAATTTTTTCATCCCCTGCTTTGCCTTGTAATTGTTCAGGTTGCCATAGCGATAATAAAGAGGGTGTTTGATTGACAGGCGTAGCTGGCGGTTCTGGTTTTGGTTCGTTTGTGGCAATGGGTGCTGGCTTAGCTTCTTTAGGTTTTTCGTCGCTGCGTGCAGGTGGTTCTTTATCGGCTACCGTTTGCAAACTGGAAAAATCCACTTTCCATTGTTTATCCATTTGTTTCAGTATCACCGTTGCCTCAGTGGTCGTTGGTTCAGATGAGGCTTTTGTGTGATACGTCACTTTAAATTTCAGCACCGTCTTATCAGCTTGATCGCTAACAACAGTAATCGACTCACCCAGTTTTAATTTAGCGATATTTTGACATCGCTCCAAACTATATCCTTCTGCCAAAGCCACCGCCTTTTCACACTCATGACTGGCAATTGCCTGATAAAACGCTTTTAACGTACCCACAGCATCATAACAACCCAACGCCGCTATTGGTAACGCTGTACAAATCCACTTCAACATTATTTTCACACTCTTTGTTATTCAAGCATACATTATAAAGCTATCTCTTTTTAACAAACTGTTATCTGTTTTTACAGTAACACAAGTTAGCTTACTTACCTTAAAATGAGCATAACCCTAATAAACCATCGAGTGAATTATTATGTTAATCGGACTCCCCAAAGAAATTAAAGATAATGAAAATCGGGTTGCTATGACTGCTGGTGTGGTCAGGTCATTAACTCGCCAAGGGCATCAAGTGCGTGTACAAAGTGGTGCTGGTCTCGGTAGTTCAATTGCCGATGAGGAATATCAAGCGGCGGGAGCTGAGATTGTTGAAACGGCTGCCGAAGCGTGGGCTGCGCAATTAGTGGTTAAAGTCAAAGAGCCGATTGCATCAGAATACGATTATTTGCGTGAAGATTTAATTTTATTCACTTACCTGCATTTAGCCTCAGATAAAACACTGACTGAAACCTTATTAAAGTCTGGAACAACGGCGATTGCTTACGAAACCGTACAAACCAGTAGCGGACAACTACCGTTATTGATACCGATGAGCGAAGTGGCAGGACGTATGGCGACGCAAGTTGGCGCAATGTGTTTGCAAAAAAATTACGGCGGACGTGGCATATTAATCAGCGGCGTGACAGGTGTTCCACCTGCAAAAGTCGTTATCTTAGGTGGTGGTATTGTCGGTACTAATGCTGCGAGGGTTGCAGTGGGTCTGGGGGCGCAAGTCACCGTGCTGGATGTTAGTCATGAACGCTTAAAGTATTTGGATGATATTTATCGCGGACAATTACAAACCCGTAGTAGTAATGAATACTCGATTGAGGAGTCGATTTATCACGCCGATTTAGTCATCGGTGCGGTGTTGATTACAGGTGGACGCGCCCCTTGTTTGATTAAGCGTGAAATGTTGCAACACATTCGTCAAGGCGGGGTCATTGTGGATGTCGCCGTCGATCAGGGCGGCTGTATAGAAACCACGCGTCCAACTACGCACAGTCATCCTACTTATGAAGTTGATGGTATCGTACATTATGGCGTGACGAATATGCCAGGAGCAGTACCACGTACCAGCACCTTCGCATTAAATAATGAAACAGCTTTATACACGCTATTATTAGCCAACAACGGTTTGAATGCAGTGCGTAATAATCTAGCGTTACAACACGGGCTTAATACCTATCATGGTTTGCTCACTCATCTGGCAGTCGCAAACGCGTTTGCGTTACCTTACACAGCCCCTACGCAAGCATTAGCAAACTAACAGAGATTGCCATGAAAACTGAACTAAGACACCACTACACCGATGTGCTTGAACATCTTAAAACCTATTTTCCCTCCCCCATCTCTGATCCCATCATGGACGGCTATTTCGTGCATTCAATTTCGCGCTTTTTGGATCAAGTCGATAGTCTGAAATCTGCTATGCCTTTATTAGCGACCGACAGCAACGAACAGCATTACGAAAATAGCCAACAAGCCACTTTTCCAGAACACACCCGTTCTATTGAGGAAATAACAGCCATGATTGCTTCATACTGTCAGGGCATGACAATATGGTCGCATCCTAATGCCCAAGTGAATGTTATTCCACCACCGACTATTTCCAGCATCACCGCCTTTATTGCAGGTGCGATGTATAACCCAAATATTATTACTGACGACTATTCTGGACGATTTGCTGAAGCGGAAATTCGTGCTGTAGCTATGCTATCTGATTTAGTCGGTTATGACTCACAACAAGCAGGCGGATTATTTACCTTTGGCGGAACAGGAACGATAATGTACGGCTGTAAATTGGGCATAGAAAAAGCCTTGCACGGGCAAGGAATGCAGGAAGGTGTTCGCGAAGAGTTGAAAATTTTCTCCTCTAATGTTTCGCATTATTCACGACTCAATGTGGTGTCTTGGTTAGGAGTGGGAACAAAAAATTTGATAGCCATTCCATCCACTATTAACAATGAAATGTCATTATCGGCACTGGAAAATTCATTACGCGCCACACTGAATAAAGGCGAAAAAGTAGCCGCCATTATTGCCACGCTAGGCACGACTGATGCCTTTGGTCTCGATGATTTAGCGTCGATTGTGCATTTGCGTGATCAATTAGTCAGTGAATACCAACTAGACTACAGTCCTCATGTTCACGCCGATGCAGTTATTGGTTGGGCGTGGGCAGTGTTTAGAGATTACAACTATGAAGATAACCCTCTAGGTTTTCATGCCCGTACCTTACGCTCATTAATTGACTCACTAGAACGTATCGATAGCTTGCAAATGGCGGACAGTATCGGCATTGATTTTCACAAAACAGGTTATGCACCTTATATTTCTAGCGTATTTTTGCTAAAAAACCGTAACGATCTCACCCTGCTTAGCCGTGTGCCTGAACAAATGCCCTATCTGTATCAAGTCGGTCATTATCATCCAGGTATTTACACGCTGGAATGTTCCCGTGCGGGTACTAGCGCGTTAGCGGCGTTAGCCAGTATGCAGTTATTGGGTAAGCAAGGCTATCGCGTGCTGATTGGTCACACTATCGAAATGACAGAAATGCTCCGTGAACGCCTAGAGCGGCATGATTGTATTAAAGTTTTAAACGATTACAATTATGGTCCTGTGACTTTATTTCGCATCTATCCACCCAATGTTAATGCCGATGCAGCCTTCCATCGTGAATTAAACGACCCAGATTATAGCAAACAACTTTCCGCACATAATCACTACAATCGCCAACTGTTTGATTTGATACACGCCCGCGTCATGCAAGGTGAAGGCGTACTGTTGTCATGGACAATAGGCTATCGTCATGCCAATTATGAAAACGCCTCCACCATCGCCGCCATAAAATCATTTATTATGAGTCCGTGGACAAATCTCGATGCAGTGAATTTAGTCGTGGAGCAAGTGATGGATGCGCGTATGCAGCTCAACAAGCAAAGCCAGTAGCGCGATAATTAACAATGCATTAACTACTTTGCTCATGAATCGTCTACTACAACGCGCCACTTGGCTCAAAGTTCATCTCTATCTCGCGCTGATTATTGGCTTTTTTTTCGCCTTGATGGGCTTAACGGGTAGTGTCAGTGTTTACCGTGAGGCGATAGACGAATTTTTGAATCCACAGTTAGTGATTGAAAATCCACAAGGTCAACGCCAATCGCTGGATAAAATTATGGTAGCCGTACAAGCTGCGCATCCTGATTTAACAGGCGCGTGGACATTAGAAATGCCCCGTACACCGCATAGCATGATGACGGCGTGGTATGACAAACCCAGCAAAACATTTTTTGAGCTATACGCGCCATTAATGGTATCAGTGAATCCTTAGAACCTGTTCAACATCT